>DASWFH010000128.1:0-8451 GCA_036394355.1 Allostellaceae bacterium
TGGCTCAATCAGCATTTCCACTTGAGTGACGACGAGCGCGGTCTGATGCGCGACCTGCGCCTCGCCAAGCGGCGTGCGGCCCTCCTAGTGGCCATCGCCGACATCGCCGGCTGGTGGCCGTTGGAGCGTGTCACCGGCGCCTTGAGCGCCATCGCCGAGGCGACGCTTGGCAACGCGGTGCGTCATCTTCTCGCAGCCGCCGCCGCGGCGGGCGAGATCGAGCTCGCACACCCGGCGCAGCCGGAGCGCGACAGCGGCCTCATCGTGCTCGGCATGGGCAAGCTCGGCGCGCGCGAGCTTAACTATTCAAGCGACGTCGACCTCATCGTGCTCTTTGACGCCGCGAAGCTCCGCTACGCCGGGCGGCGCAGCCCGGCCCAGTTCTTTGCCCGACTGGCGCAGGACTTGGTGCGTATCATGGCGGAGCGGACTGCCGACGGCTATGTCTTCCGCACCGATCTGCGGCTGCGGCCCGATCCCGCCTCGACGGCTCCCGCACTTTCGGTGCTCGCGGCGCTCACTTATTACGAGAGCGCAGGCCAGAACTGGGAGCGCGCCGCGCTGATCAAAGCGCGCCCGGTCGCCGGCGACCGCGCCGCTGGCTCGGATTTCCTGACCGAGCTGCGTCCCTTTCTGTGGCGCAAGCACCTCGATTTCGCGGCGATTGAGGATATCCACTCGATCAAGCGTCAGATCAACGCGCATCGCGGCGGCGGGCGCATCGCCGTAGCCGGGCACAACATCAAGCTCGGCCGCGGCGGCATCCGTGAGATCGAGTTCTTCGCTCAGACGCAGCAGCTCATCTGGGGCGGGCGCCTGCCCGCGCTGCGCCAAGCCGCCACCTGCGAGGCGCTCGCCGCGCTCGCCGCCGCTGGGCGCATCAGCGCCGAGACGGCGGCGGAGCTGACCGAGGCGTACCGCTTCCTGCGCCGGGTCGAGCATCGCCTGCAGATGATCGACGACGCGCAGACGCACACGCTGCCGGCCGATACCGCCGGGCTGACACGGCTTGCGACTTTTCTCGGTTTCCCCTCGCTCCAAGCGTTTTCGGCCGAGCTGCTGCGCCACCTGTCGACCGTCGAGAACCGCTATGCCGCGCTCTTCGAGGAGGCACCGACGCTGTCCGCACCCGGCAACCTCGTCTTCACCGGCAGCGAGGATGACCCGGACACGCTCAAGACCATCGCCCGGCTCGGCTTCGCCGACCCGCCGGCCGTCGCCGCGATCATCCGCGGCTGGCATCACGGCCGCTACCGCGCAACGCGCAGCCAGCGGGCGCGCGAGCTTCTGACGGAACTGGTGCCGCTGCTGCTGCGCGCTTTCGGCGCCTCCGCCAACCCCGATGTCGCCTTCGTGCGCTTCGATCAGTTCCTGGCTCGTCTGCCGGCGGGCGTTCAGCTCTTCTCCCTCTTCTACAACAACGCCGCGCTGCTCGACCTGGTGGCGGAGATCATGGCCGCCGGCCCGCGCCTCGCCGATGAGCTGGCGCGGCGTCCCGGCTTGCTCGACGGCGTCTTGACGGAAGGGTTTTTCGAGCCGCTGCCGCCGCGCGCCGAGCTTGCCGCCGAGCTCGAGCGCATGCTCGCGGGCGCGCGCCATTACGAGGAGATGCTCGACCTGGCGCGGCGCTGGGTCGGCGATCGCAAGTTCCAGATCGGCGTGCAGATGCTGCGTGATCGCCTCGACGGGGAGCGTGCCGGCGCCGGCTTTGCCGATATTGCCGAGGTGGCGATCGCCGGCATTCTCCCGCGCGTCGCCGCCGCGTTCGCCCAGAGCCACGGCGTTGTCAACGGCGGCGCGCTGGCCGTGCTCGGCCTCGGCAAGCTCGGCAGCCGCGAGATGACAGTCACCTCCGACCTCGATCTCATCATCGTCTACGACGCACCGGAAGGCGTCGAGGCGTCGGACGGGGCGCGTCCATTGCCGGTATCCACTTATTATGCGCGCCTGAGCCAGCGCTTCATCAACGCGCTCACGGCGATTACTCCGGAAGGCAGCCTCTACGAGGTTGATATGCGGCTCAGGCCATCGGGAACCAAAGGCCCCCTTGCATCGAGCCTCGCCGCCTTCCGCCGCTATCACGTAGAGCTCGCCTGGACTTGGGAGCAGATGGCGCTGACCCGCGCGCGCGTGGTGGCCGGACCGGCGGCGCTCGGCGAGGAAATCATGGCCAGCGTGCGCGAGGTGCTGACGCGACCGCGCGACGGTGACCGACTTGTGGCGGACGTCGCTGAGATGCGCCATCGGATGGCGGAGCAGCATCGCGACCCGCCGATCTGGCAGGTGAAGCACCGCCGCGGCGGCCTCGTCGATATCGAGTTCATCGCCCAGTATCTGCAGCTGCGCGAGGCGGCAGCGCGGCCGCAGGTGCTGCATCAGAACACCGCCGCCGCTCTGGCAGCGCTCGCCGCGGCGGCTGCGCTCGAACCTGCGGCTGCGGAGGATCTCCTGGGCGCGCTGCGGCTTTGGCGCAACCTCCAGGGGCTGGTCAAGCTCACGGCGGAGGAGCCGTTCGACGAGACGGCGGCACCGCCGTCCTTGCGGGCGCTGCTGGCGCGCTGCAGCGGCGCGATTGACTTCGTCCGTCTCAAGGAGGATATGGACGCCGCCGCTTCGCATGCCCTCGCCCACTACGAGGCGCTGGTCGAGGCGCCGGCTGCCGCCGCGCAGGCGCGGCTCGCCGCCCTTCCTTCCGCCGAGGAGCAAGCCCCATGAGCATCGAGATCGGTGACAAGGCGCCGGATTTCACCCTGTCGACCGACGGCAACGGCAAGATCACCCTGTCCAAGCTGCGGAGCCAGAAAGTGGTGCTGTACTTCTATCCCAAGGACGACACCTCCGGCTGCACCGCCGAGGCCTGCGGCTTTCGCGACTCCTTCCCGAAATTCGGCAAGGTCGAGGCCACCGTGATCGGCATTTCCAAGGATTCCGTCGCCTCGCACGACAAGTTCAAGAAGAAGTACGAGCTGCCTTTCATTCTCGCCTCCGATGCCGAGGGCAAGGTGTGCGAGAGCTACGGCGTCTGGGTCGAGAAGAGCATGTATGGGCGGAAATACATGGGGATCGAGCGCGCGACCTTCCTCATCGACGAGAAAGGCGTGGTGTGCGGCGTATGGCGCAAGGTCAAGGTGCCCGGCCATGTCGACGCGGTGCTCGCCGCGGCGAAGGCGCTCTGACCACGGCGCCGCGCAACACGCTGGCGGACGCCGCCGGCGCCGTCCTTGCCGTGACCGAGCCGGCCGCGAAGGTAGCTCTCACCCGAGCCGCAACGGCCGCTTGGCGAAGCGGCGCCCTCGTCGAGATCGGCCGCGCCGCGCCGCGCGACCGTCCGGCGCGTCCCGCGCGCCCGCTGCTGCTCCCGCCACGGGACATGCCGAAGCGGCGCGCCGGCGGCTCGACGGCCGGGCGCATCGCGTTGCTCCACGCGGTCGCGCATATCGAGCTCAACGCCATCGACCTCGCCTGGGACCTCATCGCCCGCTTCGCCGATCGGTCGCTGCCGCGCGGGTTCTACGACGATTGGGTTGCCGTGGCCGGCGACGAGGCGAAGCACCACGCGCTGGTGGCCGCCCGTCTCGCCGAGCTCGGCGCCGCCTATGGCGATCTCCCCGCGCATGACGGGCTGTGGGAGGCGGCGCAGGCGACAGCGCACGACCTTCTGGCGCGACTCGCGGTGGTGCCGCTGGTGCTCGAGGCGCGCGGCATCGACGTGACGCCGGAGATGATCGCGCGGCTCAACCGCTTCGGCGACGCGCCGAGCGCCGCCGTCCTGCAGCTGATCTATGACGACGAGATCGGCCACGTCGCAACGGGCTTGCGCTGGTTTGCGTGGCTTTGCGCCGAACGCGGCACCGAGCCCGTCGCGACCTATCAGCATCTGGTGCGACAGCATTTCAAGGGGGCGCTCAAGCCGCCGTTCAACCGCGGCGGACGCAACGCGGCCGGGCTGACCGAGCACTACTACGCGTCGCTCGCCCTGTGAGGTGCCGGCACCGGTCAGCGCGCCTCGGCCTGCTGCGTCGCCGCATCGGCGCCGGCGATGCGGGCGGCGAGCGAGGCCTGCAGGAAGCGGTCGAGATCGCCGTCGAGGACGGCGCCAGTGTTGCCGGTTTCGACGCCCGTGCGCAAATCCTTCACCATCTGGTAGGGATGCAGCACATACGAGCGGATCTGGTGTCCCCAGCCGATCTCCGTCTTGGTGGCGTTCATGGCATCGACCGCGGCCTCGCGCCGCTGTAGCTCGATCTCATAGAGCCGCGCTTTGAGCATGGCCATGGCCTTGGCGCGGTTCTGATGCTGCGAGCGCTCGCTCTGGCAAGCGACCACCACCGGCGCGCCGCCGTCCGGCGGGGTGTAGGTCATGCGCACGGCGCTGTCGGTCTTGTTCACGTGCTGTCCGCCCGCGCCTGACGAGCGGTAGGTGTCGACGCGCAGGTATTTGTCGTCGACCTCGACCTCGATCTTGTCGTCGACTACGGGATAGACCCAGATCGAGGCGAAGCTGGTGTGCCGGCGGGCGTTGGAATCGAAGGGCGAGATGCGCACTAGGCGGTGCACGCCGCTCTCGGTCTTGAGCCAACCATAGGCGTTCTCGCCGATGATCTTGAGGGTCGAGGATTTGATGCCGGCCTCTTCGCCCGGGCTTTCTTCGACCCATTCGACCTTGTAACCGTGCTGCTCGGCCCAGCGCGTGTACATGCGCAGCAGCATCTCGGCCCAGTCCTGCGCCTCGGTGCCGCCGGCGCCGGCATGAATCTCGAGATAGGCGTCGTTGCCGTCCGCCTCGCCCGACAACAGGCTCTCGAGCTCGCGCTTGCCTACCTCCTCGCGCAACGCCGCGAGCGCGCGCTCGCCTTCGGCGACCATCGCCCGATCGCCTTCGTTCTCGGCCAGCTCGATCAGGTCGAGCGCGTCCTTGAGGTCGCGCTCGATGCGCAGGTAGCCGTTGACGCCGCGGTCGAGCCGCGTGCGCTCGCGCATCAAGGATTGGGCACGTGTCGGGTCGTTCCAGAGATCGGGATTCTCGACGATCGCATTCAGCTCGGCGAGGCGCCGCGTCGCGTTCTCCCAGTCAAAGATGCCTCCTCAGCAGCGCCAACGAGCGGCGAATCTCGTCGGCCACGGCCTGAACCTCAGCGCCCATGAGCAAACCCTCGCTGAATCGACTCCGAGGAAGATGAAGGCGAACGCGCCGATGTCAATAGAGGCCGCCGGTGCCGCTCGCCGGAACCGAGCGCGGCGCGCTCGGCTCCGCCGGCGCAGTCGGCGATGCCGCGGTGATGGGCGTCCCGCCGTCAGGGGTCTCGTCCGCCGGACCGCCGAGCGAGGCCGCGTCCTCGTCATCGCTGATCGGCCCACGCACCAGGGCCGGGGCCGGTGCATCGTTGGTGGGCTCGGTGCCTGGCTTGAACGCCTCGTAGATCACGTTCTTGTCGCCGGGACGCGCCAGCTGCCCGGTGGCGGCGTCGACACGCACCAGCCGGATGCCCGGGGGAATGCGGAACGGGATGGCTGGCTTGTCCTTGAGCGCCGCAGACATGAAATCGCGGAACACCGGCGCGGCGACGGACGCGCCGGTCTCGTGCGCGCCCAGGCTCTTCGGATTGTCGTAGCCGACGAAGACGCCGAAGGCGAGGTCGGGCGAGAAACCGACGAACCAGGTGTCGTCCGAATCATTGGTTGTGCCGGTCTTGCCGGCGAGCGGCTTGCCGACCGACGCAACGATGCGGCCCGTGCCCCGCTCGACGACGCCTTGCAGGATCGACACGATCTGGTAGGCGCTCAGCGGGTCGGCGATCTGCTCGCGGTCGTCCGGCAAGTCGGGCTCCGGCTGGTTCTGCCATTCGCTGTTCTGGCAACCCTCGCAGGGGCGCTGATCGGCGCGATAAATGGTGACGCCGTTGCGGTCCTGGATGCGATCGATCAGCGTCGGCGTGATGCGCTTGCCGCCATTGACCAGCATCGCATAGGCTGTTGTGAGGCGCAGCGGCGTCGTCTCGCCGGCGCCCAGCACCTGGGCGTATTGACGCGGCACGCGATCGATAATGCCGAAGCGCTCGATCATCGCGGCGATCGGGTCGAGCCCGACGGCCTCGCCGAGACGAGCCGTGATCAAGTTGCGCGACTGCTCGACGCCGACGCGGAGCGTCAGCGGCCCGTAGAATTTATGGGTGTAGTTGCTCGGCTTCCATTTCGGCAGGCCGACGCCTTGATCGACGACGAAGGGCTCATCGAGGAGCACGCTCGAGGGCGTGAAGCCGTGGTCCATAGCTGTCAAGTAGACGAAGGGTTTGATTGCCGAGCCGATCTGCCGGTGCGCCTGGACCGCGCGGTCGAATTGGCTGAGCTCGTAGCTGAAGCCGCCACTGAGCGCGAGCACGCGGCCGGTATGCGGGTCGAGTGCCACGACAGCGCCGGACACTTCGGGGACTTGGCGCAGCGTGTAGACGGCTGGCTTGGCGGCCTTCGCGGCGGGGGTGGCGAGCGGCTCGACCAGCACGACGTCGCCGGGGCGCAGCACCTCGCTGGGCTGGCGCGGCACCGGGCCGAGCTCGCCACCCGGAAGCGGCTTGCGCGCCCAGCGCATCTCCTCGAACGGGACGGTGCCGCGGCCGTCATCGGCAAGGCCGATGCTGAGACTGTCGGGGTTGGCCGCAAGGACCACTGCCAGCGCCCAGCCGGCCTCAACGGTGCCGCCCGGCGGCGCCACCGTGACCAAGCGCGGTCGCCAGTCGCCAGTGGGATCGATATGCGCCACGGCGCCGCGCCAGCCGTGGCGCCGATCGTAATTGACCAGGCCGGCGCGCAGCGCGCGGTCGGCGATCGTCTGAAGCTTCGGATCGAGGCTGGTACGGACGGCAAGACCCGACTGGTAGAGCGCATTCTCGCCGTAATGCGCGAGCAGGTCGCGCCGCACCTCCTCGGTGAAGTAGCTCGCTGTCACGATTTCGGTGTCATCGCGCCGGCGCAGGGTGATCGGCACCGCCTGTGCCGCCGCCGCCTGCTCGCTGGTGATGAAGCCGGCCTCGAGCATCTGGCCGATCACCCAGTCGCGCCGCCCTTTGGCCGCCTCAGGGTAGCGCTGCGGGTTGTAGTTGTTCGGTCCCTTCGGCAGCGCCGCGAGGAAGGCAGCCTGATCGACGCTCAACTCGTCGAGCGACTTATTGAAGTAGTTGATGGCGGCGGCAGCGACGCCGTAGGTGCCGCCGCCAAGGTAGATCTCGTTGAGATAGAGCTCGAGAATGCGATCCTTGCCGAGCACCTTCTCCATGCGCAAAGCGACCAGCGCTTCCTTGATCTTGCGCTGATAGGAGAGCTCGCTGCCGACCAGGAAGTTCTTGGCGACCTGCTGGGTGATGGTCGAGGCGCCGACCGGGCGGCGCCGGGTAGCGATGCGCATAATGTCGGTGACCCCTGCCCGCACCATCGCCAGGGGATCGATGCCGGAATGGGTGTAGAAGTTCTTGTCCTCCGCGGCGAGGAAGGCATGGATGAGGAGCGGCGGCATCTCCTTGACGGGGACGAAGACGCGCTTCTCGGTAGCGTATTCGGCGAGCAGCCGCCCGTCCCCGGCATAGACGCGCGACACGATCGACGGCTGATAGTCGGTGAGCTGCTGGTAGTCCGGCAGGTCGCGGCCGAAATACCAGATGGCAAGCGCGCCGACGCAGGCACCGACCAGGATGAGGCCGGTCATCAGGCCGACCAGGAACTTTAGGGTGAATTTGACGATCCGCATGCCGCGCGTCGCTCCGTTGTCCGGCGGCCGTGCCGCCTGCGGAAACGCCCATCTAAAGGTGTAGTGGCTTTATGGCGCCTTCAAGGCGGGGTTCCCAGCCCCGTTCTGTTAACGACTAAGGGTTAAGACCCGGTTGAGCACCTGCTCGGGCCGCGGAATACGAGGCGGTTGTCGAGCCGGCTCCTGGCCTGTATCTTAGTCGGTGCGAAATACCGCAGTCTGCCGACCCGGCCCGTGGGGCCGCAAGGCGGCGCAGCGGTGGGATTTTCGGGCCCACGCCCTTGAGGTGCGGCCGTTCCTGCCGATATGCGCTCGGACGACGCGGTTTGGATGAACCCCGAAGCCGTCCTCGGCCTGTTGCCGAGGCGCGGCAGCCTCAACGAGTTCCGCCATGGCTCCTGATATCGTGCCGTTCGACGGATTGACCGGAGGCGCTGCCGGCTTCGCCCCAGCCAGGATGACGCCGCCGCCCGAGATTCGCGCGGGCGGGACGGCGCTCCTTGGAGTCATGCCCGTATGGCAAAGCGCATGCTTATTGACGCGGCGCATCCGGAGGAAACCCGGGTCGTCGTGCTCAGCGGCCACCGTCTCGACGAATTCGATTTCGAGACATCCACCAAGAAGCAGATAAAGGGCAACATCTATCTCGCAAAGGTTACGCGGGTAGAGCCTTCGCTGCAGGCGGCATTCGTCGAATATGGCGGTAACCGCCA
>DASWFH010000129.1:0-8048 GCA_036394355.1 Allostellaceae bacterium
CCGCCACGGCTTTCTCGCCTTCAACGAGATCCATTCCGACTATTATCGCATCCCTGTCTCCGACCGGCGGCCGTCGCACGATCACGGCTATGCCGGTGCCGGCGAGTCCGCGGTGCAGGAGGCGCTGCCCCATGACCATGACGCCGCCGTTGCGGGCGAGGAGGCCGACGAGTCGCCGGGTGAGCGTCGTATCGGCGAGGCGGCGCCGCCCGAGTCGGAGCTCGAGCGCACGGTCGCGGCCGAGGCGCGCGGCGGCGACCGCGACGGCGACATTGTCTACGAGTCACGCGAGCTTGGCGCCGACACCGAAGGCAGCGGCGCTGTCGATGCCGCTGCCGAACACCCGCCGCAGCGGGACAGTGAGCGCGAATATCGCGACCACGCCGACCACCACGATCATTCTAGGCCGCGCGAGCAGGACGGCAATCACGAGCTGATCGGCTCGCCGGAGCTGAACGGGCCAGAAACGCGCGTTGAGGGCGAGACCGAGGAGCGCTCGCGCGCGGAGACGATCGAGACCGTCGGCGGCGACGAGATCGAGGAGACGCAGCGCACGCGCGCCTGTCACTATCGCCACTACAAGATCCAGGAAGTGATCAAGCGCCGGCAGATCATGCTGGTGCAGGTCACCAAGGAAGAGCGCGGCAACAAGGGCGCGGCGCTGACCACGTTCCTGTCGCTCGCCGGCCGCTATTGCGTGCTCATGCCGAACACGCCGCGCGGCGGCGGCGTCTCGCGCAAGATCACCAGCATCACCGACCGACGCCGGCTCAAGGATCTGGTGAGCGATCTCGACGTCCCTGAAGGCATGGGCGTCATTGTGCGCACCGCCGGGAGCGAGCGGTCCAAGACCGAGATCAAGCGCGACTTCGAGTACCTGATGCGACTGTGGGACGACATCCGCGATCTCACCCTCAAATCGACCGCGCCGGCGCTTATCTACGAGGAAGGCAACCTCATCAAGCGCTCGATCCGCGACCTCTATGCACGCGACATCGACGAGGTTATCGTCGATGGCGAGGAGGGTCACCGCACGGCCAAGGCGTTCATGAAGATGCTGATGCCGAGCCACGCCAAGCGCATCAAGCCCTATCGCGATCCGACCGTTCCGCTGTTCCACCGCTACCAGGTCGAGAACCAGATCGACGCCATCCATTCGCCGGTGGTGCAGCTCCGCTCGGGCGGCTACATCGTCATCAACCCGACCGAGGCGCTGGTCGCGATCGATGTCAACTCGGGCCGCTCCACCAAGGAGCGCAACATCGAGGAGACGGCGCTCAAGACCAACATCGAGGCGGCCGAGGAAATCGCGCGGCAGTTGCGCCTGCGCGACCTCGCCGGGCTCATCGTCATCGACTTCATCGACATGGAGGAGCACCGCAACCAAGCGACCGTGGAGCGCAAGCTCAAGGAAGCGATGCGTCACGATCGGGCGCGTATCCAATTGGGCCGCATCAGCCCATTCGGCCTGCTGGAGCTGTCGCGTCAGCGCCTGCGCCCCTCGCTGCTCGAGGCATCCACCCAGCCCTGCCCGCATTGCAACGGCAGCGGGCATATCCGCTCCACCGAGTCGACGGCACTGCATGTCCTGCGCGCCATCGAGGAGGAAGGGATGCGGCGGCGCTCGGCCGAGATCACGGTCGCGGTGCCGACTGCCGTGGCGCTCTACATCCTCAACCATAAGCGCCAGGCGCTCGCCCAGGCGGAGTCGCGCTACGGCTTCCATGTCGCGATCGGCAGCGACGACACATTGGTCCCGCCGGCCTTCCGGCTAGAGCGGCTGCGCACGCTCACCCCGGCCGAGATCGCGGCGCTGCCGCCGCCGCTCGCCGCCGTACCCGAGGTCGAGGAGGAGGAGGACGACGACGACATCGTCGACGAAGATGAGATCGAGGTCGAGACCGAGACCGAGGCAGAAGAGGCGCCGCGCGAGGAAAGCGCGGAACCACGGCCCGAGCGCGCCGACGGCGACGAAGGTCACGGCCGCCGGCGACGTCGACGCCGTCGTCGTGGCAGGCGCGACGAAAACCGCGACGGCGCGATGCCGACGCCGCCCGCTCACGAGATAGCCGCCGCGCCCGAAGAGGACAACGCGCCGGGGGCCGACCCGACTGCGGAAGCCGAGGCGCAGCGCAGCGAGGAGCCGCGGAGCGAGCCGTTCGCTCCAAGCGAGCCGTTCGCTCCAGGCGAGCAAGGCGGAGAGCCCGGTGCAGAGTCCGGCGGGCGTAAGCGGCGGCGGCGTGGCCGACGCGGCGGACGGCGGCGACGGCGTGGCGAACCCGGTCAGGAATTCGTTGCGGGCGAGCAGCCCGCGACACTCGCCAGCGAGGCAACGCCCATCGCGGAAATTGTCGAGTATGTGCCGGCGACCCCGGTGCGCGACGACGCGGCGGCCGAGATGGTTGAGGCGCTGAACGCCTCGCCGGCTCCTGCGGCTCAGATCGAGAGCGGCGCCGAAAGCGTGCCAGTGGCGGAGCGCGGCGATTACGCTGCCGAGCCGGCGCGGCCGGTTGAGCCGGCGGCGTCGGCCAATGTCCCCGCGCACGAGGTCACCAGCCCGCCTGCCAACCCGAAGCGCGGTTGGTGGCGCCGGGTGATCGATTCCTGAGGCCGGGACTCAGCGGCGCCACGCCTTGAGGCGACGGGCCGCTTCCGCCATCGTATCCGTCGTCCCGGCGAAGGACAGCCGAAGCGTGGCGTTGCCGCGTACCGGATCGAAATCGATGCCGGGCGTGCAGGCGACACCGATCTCGCGCAGCATGCGACGACAGAATTCCGGGCTGTCATTGGTGAGATGCGCCACATCGGCATAGAGATAGAACGCACCGTCGGCGGGGGCGAAGCGGGCGAGCCCGGCCTTGGGCAGCTCGTCCAGGAGCAGCGCCCGATTCCGGGCATAGCGCGCCACGTTGGCGTCGAGCTCGTCGCGGCAACCGAAGGCGGCGAGCGCTGCGTGCTGCGACAGCGCCGGCGGCGAGATGAACAGGTTCTGCGCCAGGCATTCGATGGTGCGCAGCATGCCCGCCGGCGCGACCATCCAGCCGAGCCGCCAGCCGGTCATAGAGAAATACTTGGAGAAGCTGTTGACGACGAAAGCCTCGTCATTGGTCGAAAGGGCGGTCGCCGCGGTCATGCTATAGACGATGCCGTGGTAGATCTCGTCGGACACAAGGCGAATGCCCATATCCCGGCAGTAGCGCGCGATCGCCCCGAGTTCATCCGGCGCGAGCATTGTCCCGGTGGGATTGGCCGGGCTGGCGACGATGAGCCCGTCGAGGCCGCTCCCCTGGGCGCGCAGCAGGTCGAGCGTGGCCTGGTAACGGTTCTCCGGCTCGGCGGTCAGCTCTACCGGCACCAGGTCGAGCGCGCTCAGGATGTTGCGGTAGGCCGGATAAGCCGGCGCGGCCATCGCCACGCGGTCGCCCGGCTCGAAGGCGGCGAGGAAGGCGAGCAGGAACGCGCCCGACGAGCCAGTGGTGACGACGACGCGCGAAGGGTCGAGCGTTACGCCATAGCTCAGCCGGTAATGCACGGCGATCGCCTCGCGCAGCGCCGGCAGGCCGAGCGCATCGGTGTAGCCGAGCGTCTCGCGTCCGAGCGCCGCACGCGCCGCAGCGAGGACGGCGGCCGGGGCAGGCGTCGAAGGCTGGCCGACCTCGAGGTGCAGGACGTCGTCGCCGGCGGCGGCCCGCTCATTGGCCGCGCGCAAAACATCCATGGCGATAAACGGCGGAACCTGGCCGCGCCTGGCGATCTTGAGGGTCATGGGGTCAGCGGACGGCCCGGGGAAACGTGAATTGACGCATGCCGCCGCAGTGGCGGATCGTAGCGCTCGAGAAGGAGGTCCTGGCGGTGGTGTTGCGCATCTTATCGCGGATTCTCTGCGTGTTGCTGGCTTCGAGCGTGGTCCTCACCGGCCACGCCCGGGCACAGGACATCAGCATCCTGCGCGATGCCGAGATCGAAAATATCATCCGCACCTACGCGACGCCAATCTTCGCCGTGGCCGGCCTCGATCCCGCCGCGGTTCACGTCTACGTCGTCAATGATCCGACGCTCAACTCCTTCGTTGCCGGCGGCCAGAACCTGTTCGTGAACAGCGGCACGATCCTGCGCAGCGAGACGCCCAATCAGCTCGTCGGCATCATCGCCCACGAGACCGGCCATATTTCCGGCGGGCATCTCGCACGCACCGACGAGGCGCTGCGCCACGCCACCATCCAGAACATCATCGCGCTCGTGGTCGGCGCCGCCGCCGCGGCGGCGAGCGGCAATGGCGGCGCCGGCGCGGCGGCGATCCTCGGCGGCTCCAGTTTGGCGCAGCGCTCGTTCCTGCAATTCTCGATCACCCAAGAGGCTTCGGCCGACCAGGCCGCGCTCAGCTTCCTCGACCGCACCGGGCAATCGGCGAAAGGGCTCCTGCAATTCTTCGAGATCCTGCAGCAGCAGGAGCTGCTCTCGGCGGCGCATCAGGACCCGTACATGCGGACCCACCCGCTGACCTCGCAGCGCGTCACTTATGTGCGCGAGCATGTGCTGCATTCGCGCTTCTCCGACGTGCGCGACCCGCCCGATTGGATCGAGATGCACCGGCGCATGAAGGCCAAGCTCGCGGCGTTCCTTGGCTCGCCGCCGCAGGTGCTGGCCGCGATCAAGCCCGGCGACAATTCGGTGGCCGCGCGCTATGCCCGCGCCATCGCCTATTACCGCGTACCCGACCTCAAGCAAGCGGTGCCGCTGATCGACGGCCTCATCGAGGACTATCCGGACAATCCCTACTTCCAGGAACTCAAGGGTCAGATGCTGTTCGAGAACGGCCGCATCGCCGAGGCGGTCCCCCCCTACGAGCAGGCGGTGAAGCTCAGCCCGAAATCGGCGCTCTTGCGCATCGAGCTCGCGCAGGTCCAGCTCGAGACCAACGATCCCGTCTTCGTTCCCAAGGCGCTCGCCCATCTGAACGAGGCGGTGCGCTTCGAGGACCGCAATCCCGACGCTTGGCGCTTTCTCGCCATCGCCTATGGCCGCAGCGACAATATGGGCATGATGGCGCTGGCGCTGGCCGAGGAGGGCATCGCCGACGGCGATTACGGGCAGGCCCGCCAGCAGGCCTCGCGCGCCATCAAGCAGCTCCCCGCGGGCCCGGCCAAGCAGCGTGCCCAGGACATCCAGGACGAGGCCAAGCGCGAGGGCAAGCCCTAGGCCGGCGCTCGCCGCGATTGCGCTTGCCGGCGCGCTGGCGCATGATCCCCGCCGCTTTCTTCAGCCCCAAGGGTCTTTTTGCCATGTCTGCACTTTTTCGCCGCTTCGCCCTCGCCGTGCTGCTCGCAGGCGCGGTCGCTGCCCCGACCCGGGCTGCCGACCCGCTCACACCCGAGCAGAAGCAGGCGGTGGAGGCGGTCATCCACGACTACTTCCTCAAGAACCCGGAGTTCATGGTCGAGGTGCTGCGGGCGGCGGAGGCGAAGATCAAGCAGGACAAGGCGGCGGATGCGCGCCAGGCGATCGCGACCTATAGCAAGGAGCTGTTCGCGGACGCGACCTCGCCGGTCGGCGGCAACCCCGAGGGCGACGTGACCATCGTCGAGTTCTTCGACTACCGCTGCCCCTATTGCAAGCAAGTCGAGCCGGCGCTCGAGGCACTCGTGAAGGAGGATCCGAAGATCCGGGTCGTCTACAAGGAGTTCCCGGTTCTCGGCGCCGAATCGGTCTATGCCACCCGCATGGCTCTGGCGGCGGCGAAGCAGGACAAGTATTTCGCGTTCCACAATGCCATGATGTCGACCACGGGCCAGATCACCGAGAAAGTGATCCTCCAGGTCGCCGCCACGGCCGGCATCGACCTCGCCAAGGCCAAAGCCGACATGAATGCTGCTCCCATCAACGAGATCATCCGGCACAATTACACGCTCGCCGAGGCGCTCGACATCAACGGCACGCCGGCCTTCATCATCGGCGATGTCCTGGTTCCCGGAGCCACCGACATGGACGGCCTGAAGAAGCTCGTCGCTGACGCGCGCAAGCCGGGTTGAGGCTCCCGTTCGCCCGGTCGTGTGCCTCGCCGGCGGGCCGAGCCGAGCGAGACGAGGCCTGAGAGACGCGCCGCATGACCGCCGAGCACCGCACTCTCCTCGACATCGCCCGCGCCGCGGCGCATGAGGCCGGCGAGGCGATCCTTAAGGTTTACCGCCGGGACTTTGCGGTGCGGCGCAAGGCGGACGATTCGCCGGTGACGCGCGCCGACGAGCAGGCCGAGGCGATCATCGAGCAGAGGCTCGCCGCCGCGACGCCGGACATCCCGGTCATCGCCGAGGAAGGCTGCGCCGCGCATGGCCTGCCCAGCGCGGCGCCGCCGCGCTTCTGGCTGGTCGATCCGCTGGACGGCACCAAGGAGTTCATCCGCCGGAACGGCGAGTTCACCGTCAATATCGCGCTGGTCGAGGGTGACCGGGCGGTGCTCGGCGTGGTCCATGTGCCGAGCCAGGGCGTGACCTACGCTGCCGCGGGGAGCGCCACGCGCCAGCGCGACGGCGAGGCGCCGCAGCCGATCATGGCGCGGCCGGTTCCGCCGCGCGGCGCGATCGTCGTTCACAGCCGCTCGCATGCGGACGAGCAACGGCTCGCCGAATACATCGCCACGCTGCCCGACGCCGAGCGTCGGATCTCCGGGAGCGCGCTCAAATTCTGCCTGGTCGCGGCCGGTGAGGCCGATCTCTACCCACGCTTCGGCCCGACGGCGGAATGGGATAGCGCCGCGGGCCAGGCGATATTGGAAGCGGCCGGCGGCGCGGTGACGACGCTCGACGGCGCGCCGCTGCGCTATGGCAAGCCCGGCTTCTGCAATCCCGACTTCATCGCGCGCGGGCGGCCCTGAAGGCGGCGTAGCCGGCGGGAAGTGCTACAGGTTGCGACAGCTGGCGCGGGCGCGTGGGCCGGGACGATAGCGCTGCCCAAGCCGGCAGCGCCCGGAAGCCTGCGGAAATCCAGGGCGCGCCAGCGCGATTGTGTCACGTGAAACCTACAGATCCGCTGCCAACCGAACCATTCCGGCCGGAGATTCGCTACAGCAGTGGATGATGCGGCGGACCAACACCGGACCAGCAACGGACCACCGGCGCGCCAGCGCTGCTAGTCTAGAAGCCGACGCGGAAACCGGCGGTGATGGTATGGACGTGGAGGTCGGCGGTAATCGGCGTGCCCTGCGTGGTGACGCCTCCGGCGGTCACCAAGTTGGAACTCTGCACCTTGCCGAGGTCCAGATACTTGTACATCAGATCGAAAGTGACGAAGCGACCGAGCGGAAAGCCGATACCGGTCCCGAGACCCCAGGCGACGTCCGTCGTCGTCCTCCCGTTGATCGTCCGGAAGGTGAAATTGCCTGCGGTGAGGCTGACGTTGTCGAGTTGGTTGCGGGACGCGCCCAGCGAGGCGACGAGATAGGGCTGCGCGCTCGACGCCGGCAGGCCGGCGAGCCCGCCAAAATCCACATACCCGTTCACCAAGCCGACGCGCGGCTTGATCTTGGCGCCGGCCAGCGTGCCCTGGCCAACATTGTCCCCGCCGCTGAACCGGAACCAGGGCAGGTACGACGCCGTCAGATCAATCCGGAATACCGGCGAGAGGCGAATGCCCAGACCAGCGCTGCCGAGCACCGATGTGCCGGCATCGCCATGATAGGTCACCCCGCCCAATGTGCTGTTCGAGGCGACGGCGTTGGTGTCATTGAAGGTCGTGTTCGTCGAGAACCCGCCGCCGGCATCGACGCGGAAATAGACGCCGGATCCGACCTGGGCCATGGCCGGCGAAACGCCAACGGCCAGCGTCAGCAGCGTTGCCGCACCTAACAGCTTCTTCATCTCTGACCCCCGCATTCGGCGACTTGCTGCGTCTGTTCGGCAGCGGCTCGCAAGGGCTTGTGAATTAAGCTAACTTGGTTACGTATTGGTTACTAATATCGCGCGAGTTCCCGGGGCGAGCGCGACCGAGGGCGCCGCCGGCCCGCGGCGAACCCGGGGGAGGAGGCGCCAGCGATGATCGAGAAGCAGGTCGAC
>DASWFH010000130.1:0-2510 GCA_036394355.1 Allostellaceae bacterium
CCGGGTCGACTTCGACCCGCCGGCCCTGGCGCGGGCCTACGAAGCCGGCGGCGCCACCTGTCTTTCGGTCCTTACCGACGGGCCGTCGTTCCGCGGCGCGCCGGAGCATCTTAAGGCGGCGCGCGATGCCACGCGGCTGCCTGTGTTGCGCAAGGATTTCATGTACGACCCCTATCAGGTGGCCGAGGCGCGCGCGTTCGGCGCCGACTGCATCCTCATTATCATGGCGGCGCTAGATGACGGCGTCGCCCGGGAGATCGAGGGCGAGGCCTTAGGGCTCGGCATGGACGTGCTGCTGGAAGTGCACGACGAGGGCGAGATGGAGCGCGCCTTGCTCCTGAAATCGCGGCTCGTCGGCATCAACAACCGCGACCTGAAGACCTTCGTCACCTCGCTCGCCATCGCCGAACGCCTCGCCCCGATGGCGCGAGACCGCGTGGTGGCGGGCGAGAGCGGCATCTTCGCGCCCGCGGATATTGCGCGGCTGGCGGCGGCGGGCATTTCGACCTTCCTGGTCGGCGAAAGCCTGATGCGGCAGGCCGATGTTGAGGCGGCGACGCGGGCGTTGCTCGCCCGCGAACCGGCGCGCGCCACCCCCTCCCTACCCTCCCCCGCGGGCGGGGGAGGGTAGGGAGGGGGCCATGGCGAAAGTGCTCACCCATATCGATCGCGGCGGTGCTGCCCGCATGGTCGACGTGTCGCCAAAGCCAGCGACCGAGCGTGTCGCGGTCGCGGCCGGCTTCGTGCGCATGAGCGCGGCGACGCTCGACCTCGTCCTCTCCGGCAACGCCAAGAAGGGCGACGTGCTGGGCGCCGCCCGCATCGCCGGCATCATGGCGGCCAAAAAGACCCATGAGCTGATTCCGCTTTGCCATCCGCTCGCCATCAGCAACGTCGAGATCGACATCACCGCGGAACGCGACGGGCTTGCGGTGCGCGCGACCGTCAAGGTTACGGGGCAAACCGGCGTCGAGATGGAGGCGCTGACCGCAGTGTCGGTCGCCTGCCTCACGGTGTACGACATGGTCAAGGCGGTCGAGCGCGGCGTCGCCATCGAGGCGATCCGCCTCATCGAGAAACGCGGCGGGAAATCCGGCCATTACCGCGCTCCGCCTTACCCTCCCGCGCAAGCGGGGGAGGATAAGCGAAAGCGCTAGCCGTGGCTTTGCTCTCTGTCGCCGACGCTCTGGCGCTGGTGCTGGCGGACGCGGTGCCGCTGCCGGCGGAGGCTGCTGCTCTCGTCGACGCCTGCGGCCGTGTGCTCGCCGGCGATGTCGTCGCACTGCGCACGCAGCCGCCGGCCGACGTCTCCGCCATGGACGGCTACGCGGTGCGAGCGGCCGACGTGGCGGCCGCGCCGGTGCATCTCACCGTGGTCGGCGAGGTCGCGGCGGGGCGCCCGTTCGATCGCGAGATCGGGCCCGGCGAGGCGGCCCGCATCTTCACCGGCGGCGTGATGCCGCGCGGGGCCGACACGGTGGTGATCCAGGAGATCACCACGCGCAAAGGCGACGCGGTCGCCATCAAGCGGCCGGAAGCGAAGGGCCGCTACGTTCGCCCCGAAGGATTCGATTTCAAGGCCGGCGCGGTGCTCCTCACCGCGGGGCGCCGCCTC
Organism: Allostellaceae bacterium; assembly: GCA_036394355.1. GTDB lineage: Bacteria > Pseudomonadota > Alphaproteobacteria > ATCC43930 > CGMCC-115725 > DAHUYF01. Next base: position 1,616 of record DASWFH010000130.1, read on the forward strand.
ACCGCGCGCGACATCGCGCTCGCCGGGGCAATGAACCACGCCACCTTGCCGGTTCATCGTCGCCCCCGCATGGCGGTGCTCGCCACCGGGGACGAACTGGTGGCGCCTGGCACACCGCCAAGTCCAAGCCAGATCGTCTCTTCCAACAGCGTTGCCCTGATGGCAATCGGCAACCGCGAAGGCGCCGAAACGCTCGATCTCGGGGTCGCCCCAGACCGCCTCGACGCCACCGTCGCGGCGGTGCAGCGCGCCAGAGCCGCGGACGCTGACGTGCTGGTCACCACCGGGGGCGTCTCGGTCGGGGATTACGACTTCGTCCGGCTGGCGTTTGCATCGGAGGGCATCGCGCTGTCGTTCTGGCAAGTCGCAATGCAGCCCGGCAAACCGCTCATGCATGGACGACTCGATGGCATGAGCGTGCTGGGGCTGCCCGGCAATCCGGTGTCTTCTTTCGTGTGCGCAACGCTGTTCCTGGTGCCATTGTTGCGCAAGCTCGCCGGGCGCAAGGATATTTCGCTACCCACTGCACGCGGTGTGCTCGGCCGCGCGCTTCCCGCCAGTGGCAGGCGCGCCCAGTACATGCGAGCCACGCTCGCAACCGCGCCGGATGGCACCGCGGTAGCGACGCCGTTTTCCGAGCAGGACAGTTCCCTGCAGGTCACGCTCGCCCGTGCCGATTGCCTCGTCGTTCGCGAGCCTTTAGCCCCGGCCGCGGAGCCGGGCGCTCCCTGCGACATCATCAGGCTTCAATTTTGACAGCCGGCCGGGTTGTTCACCCCAAATTAAGGGGTTGCAGAACACATATGGAACGGATAGTGTCTGTTCATGATTTGTTTTGGCCGCCTGCGGCGACCGGGAAAAACCGGGGGGAGGGCTAAGAAATGCTGACGCGCAA
>DASWFH010000131.1:0-1989 GCA_036394355.1 Allostellaceae bacterium
GCGCTGATGGCGGAGCGCTTCGAAGTCTACAAGCGAGAGCAGGTGGCGCGGTTCTACCAGGATCATTTCCGGCAATACTCGCGCCAGATCGTGCTCGTCGACGTGTTGCGCGCGTTGCTGGCCGGTCGCGACGCCTTCGACGACACGCGGCTCGCCCTCGATGCCATGCTGGAGAGCTTCCGCTATGGGCACGGCGGCATCCTCTCTAAGCTCCTGCTCGGCCCGCACATCGACAAAGTGCTGTTCGCCGCCACCAAGGCCGATCACGTTCCCGACATCCAGCGCGACCACCTCGCGGCGCTACTGCGCAACATGGCGGCGTTCCCGGCGCTCGAGGTCCGCAGCAGCAACGCGCAGTTGGATGTGACGGCGCTCGCTTCCGTCATCTCGACGGCGGAAGATACTCAGGAGATCGAGGGGCAGCGCCTGCAGGTGGTGGTCGGCCGGCCGGTCGGAAGCAAGACGCAGTCGAAGTTCTTCGTCGGCAATGTTCCGATCCGTCCGCCGCGCGCCGACGCCTGGGGCTCGCCTTTCCTCAATGTGCCGGTGTTCGAGCCGCCGGCCATCGATCCCTCGCCGGTCGAAGGGATTGCCCATATCAACCTCGACCTGGCGCTCGAGTTTCTGCTCGGAGACCGGCTGCGATGAGCGATCAAACCGACCCTGGCGCTGCGCCGATGGCGCGCGTGATCGAGGTCGACGCCGCGGACCACGTTGCGCCGCGCCGGCCGCTGGCGCCCCGCATCATCCCGACCGAGCGCACCGAGCCCGTCACGCCGAGCGAGCCGGCGCCGGTCGCGGTTGTCACGCCCGCCGCGCCGCGTCGGCGCGATCGTGTCATGACCTTCGGCCTCGCCGGGGTGGCGGCGCTGTTCGTCGGCTGGCTGGCGGTGGACGCCGTCGGCTGGATTGCCGCCGCATTCGAGCGCAGCACGGCCTTGGGCGTGCTCGCGGCAACCGCGGTGACGGCGGGAGTGGCGGGCGCCGGCGCAGTGATCGCGCGCGAGCTGGGGAGCCTGTTCCGGCTCAGGAGCGTGGAGGCGATCCACCGTCAGCTCGCCGACCAGCGGGCCTTGCCGACGGATGCCCGCAAGGCCATCGCGGCGGTGCTGGCGGTCGTGCCGCGCGAGCGCGAGATCGACGCGGGCATCGAGGCGTTTCAGCGCCAGGTCCAGCTTCACCATGCGACGGCGCAGCAGATCGAGATTTTGTCGCGCACGGTCATGAAACCACTCGACCGCCGGGCCGAGGCGCACGTGCGCACCGCGGTCGTGCGCGCCTTCGGCATCACCGCCATCAGCCCCACCAGCTTGACCGATGCCGTCTTCTTTCTCGCCTGCGGCGTGCGCATGGTGCGCGCCATTGCGGCCTCGTACGGGCACCGGCCGACCGCCGCCACTACCATCCACCTGCTGCGCCGGCTCGTGCTCGAGGCCGGCAAATTGGGCGCCGTCGACATCGCCAGCGCTTCGCTGGTGCAGCATCTCGGCGGCGCGGTGACCGAGCGGTTGGCAACCAGCGCCGCGGACGCCCTCTACGCCGCCTATCGCATGGCCCGGCTCGGTATCATCGTGATGGACCTGTGCCGCCCGATCCCGTTCCAGGAAAACGAGGTTCCCAGCGTCACCTCGCTGGTCGGCAACGTGCTGCGGCGCCGCTCGGACGCGCTTGTTCCGTCGAATTAACACTCCTTAACGCGGCCAAGTCTTAACGCAGCCAAGCCGACGGCCGGCGCGACGGCGCGTTTTTTCACAGACCGGTGGCGCGTTTTTTCACGGTCTGGTGATCGGATTTCGGCCCGCAGGAACCTTCCCCCGGCCAATGAATTTACCTCCCAAGCGTGATTTTAGGGGATAGCCATGACTGCCATCACCCGGACGGGATGCGCGTCGCCCGCGCAAGCGGTGGCGCGCGACACTTCATCGGACGAAATGTTGATCGGGCGGATCGCCGGCGGCGATCAACTCGCGATGCGAACATTGTTTGCGC
>DASWFH010000132.1:0-19225 GCA_036394355.1 Allostellaceae bacterium
GCCCTCTGCCACACGACCGAACCTGGCAAGAACAAGATTGGCCCTAGCCTCGCCGGGGTGATGGATCGCGAACCTGGCACCGCCCCGAACTTCAACTACTCCGACGCGATGAAGAACTTCAAGCACAAATGGACGCTGGAAGAGCTCGACATCTACCTGACCGACCCGCGCAAGCTCGTGCCGGGGACCAAGATGATCTTCCCCGGCTTGAAGGACGAGAAGGATCGCCAGAACGTCATCGCCTATCTGCAAACCCTGAAATGATCCCCTAGCGTCGCCCCGCTGCGCCGCGGCGGGGCGCGGGACACACCGTTCCTCTTTGCCGATTACCCGCCACGATGTCTCCGCGATCCCAGCGTTCGCGGGCGAGCCGGCGAGGGCTTGCGTGGCCGTGTCGGAAGCGCCATGAGAGCGGCGTCGTCGGGCTGGGGAGGAGAGGGCGTGGGTCGTCCGATCGGCCGTCGCTCGCGGCGGGCATTGCTGGCGCTGTCGGCGCTTGCCGCGGTCATGGCGCCGGCCCTCGGCTCGCCGCGCGCGGCGGAGCAAAGCCCGGCCGCGGTGCAGATCGGCTTTATCGGCCAGCGCGTTAAACGCGAGGCGCCGCAGCCTTATCTCGATCCGCCGCCCGCCGATGAGGGCGTGGCCGGCGCGCGCTTGGGGATCGCCGACGACAATACGACCGGCCGCTTCACCGGCCAGCAATTCGTCCTCGCCGAGGCGCTGGCGCCCGAGGGCGGCGATGTCGCGGCGGCCTTCCGCAAGCTCGTCGGCGAGGGCGTGCGGCTGGTCGTGACCGACTTGCCCGAGGCTCCGCTCCTCGCCGTGGCGGCACTGCCGGAGGCACGCGGCGTCACGCTCTTCAACACCGCCGCGCCCGACGACGACCTGCGCGCCGAGAAATGCCGCGCCAACCTGCTGCACACGCTGCCGAGCCGCGCCATGCTGGCCGACGCGCTGCTCGAATATCTCCTCGTCAAGCAATGGCGCAACGTCTTCCTCGTGGTGGGCCCGACCGAGGGCGACCGCGCCTACGCCGCGGCGGTCAAGCGCGCCATCGCCAAGTTCGGCGCCAAGCTCGTGGCGGAGAAGCCGTGGACGTTCCAGCCCGGCGCCAAGCGCTCCGACAGCGGGCATTACTCGATCGCCGCCGAGGTGGCGAATTTCACGCAAGGGGTGAGCTACGACGTTCTCGTCGTCGCCGACGAGGACGACCAATTCGGCGACTATATGAGCTATGCCACCTATGCGCCGCGTCCGGTGGCCGGCACCGCCGGGCTGGTCGCCACCGCCTGGGCGCGGCCCCACGAGGAATGGGGCGCGACCCAGCTGCAAGACCGCTTCCGCCAGGCCGCCAAGCGCTGGATGACCGCGCGCGACTACGCGGCGTGGCTCGCGGTGCGTGCCGTCGGCGAAGCCGCGGCGCGCGCGCAATCGGTCGAGCCGGAGAAGCTCGTGGCCTTCATGCGGAGCGAGCAGTTCCAGCTCGGCGGCTACAAGGGGACGCCGCTCAGCTTCCGCCCCTGGGACGGCCAGATGCGCCAGGCGATCCTGCTCGCCGATACGCGCGCCCTGGTCTCCGTATCGCCGCCGCCGGGCCGCTTCCTGCACCAGTTTTCGGAATTGGATACACTCGGCATGGACCGTCCGGAGAGCAAATGCCGCTTGCAATGATGCGCGCGCCTCGCCGCCTGCTGCATCCGTGCCGATCATGGGCGATGCCCGCGCTGGCGGTCGCCCTCTGGCTCACCCCCGCCGGCGGCGCCGGCGCCGAGACGGTGCTCGTGTCGAACGAGAAGGGCAATTCGATCACCGTGCTCGACGGCGAGAGCCTGAAGGTGCTGCGCACCGTCCCGGTCGGGCAGCGGCCGCGCGGCATCGTGCTGTCGAAGGACAAGAAGACTCTCTACATCTGCGCCAGCGACGACGACGAGATCGAAACGCTCGATCTCGAGAAGTTCACCCTCGGCCCGCCGCTGCCGAGCGGCCCAGACCCCGAGACCTTCGCGCTCCATCCCGATGGCCGGCACCTCTATGTCGCCAATGAGGGCAGCAGCCTCGTCTCCATCGTCGACATCGCCGCTCGGCGTATCTCCGGCGAGATCCCCGTGGGCGTCGAGCCGGAGGGCATGGGCATCAGCCCGGACGGCAAATGGATCGTCAACACCTCCGAGACGACCAGCATGGCGCATTTCATCGACAACGACACGCGCAAGGTGGTGGCGAACGTGCTGGTCGACAGCCGGCCGCGTCGCGCCGAATGGACGGCCGACGGGCAGCAGGTGTGGGTCTCCTCCGAGATCGGCGGCACGGTCAGCGTCATCGATCCGCCATCGCACAAGATCGTCCATAAGATCGCCTTCGCCGTGTCGGGCGTGCCGCAGGAGGCGATCCAGGCCGTCGGCGTGGCGCTGACAAAGGACCGCAAGCTCGGCTTCGTCGCCCTGGGGCCGGCCAACCGTGTTGCCGTGGTCGATGCGCAGACCTACGAGGTGAAGAAATATCTCCTGGTCGGGCAGCGCGTCTGGAACCTCGCCTTCAACAGCGACGAGAGCCGCCTCTATACGACCAATGGCATCAGCAACGATGTGTCGGTGATCGACGTGCCGAATCTCCGTGTCGTCAAGTCGGTGACGGTCGGCAACCAGCCCTGGGGCGTGGTCGTGCGGCCATGACGGACGGGCAGTGTCATCGTCGAGCGGGAGCAGGCGGAGCGGCGCCATGGATGCGGCAACGCCGATAACGGCGCAAAACGCGGCGGCGCCTCTTGTGGTCGCTGGCGTGAGCCATGCGTTCGGCGGCCGCGAGGTGCTGCGCGATGTCTCGCTCGCGATCGGACGCGGCCAGCGCCTGACCTTGCTCGGCCTCAACGGCGCCGGCAAGACGACGCTGTTCTCGCTCATCACCCGGCTCTACGGCCACCGCAGCGGCTCGATCCGCGTCTTCGGCTGGGAGATCAAGGAGAATCCATCCGAGGCGCTGGCCCGCATCGGCGCCGTGTTCCAGCAGTCGACCCTCGATCTCGACCTCTCGGTGGCGCAGAATCTCTTCTACCATGCCGCGCTGCACGGCATCGCCCGCCGCGTCGCGGCCGCGCGCATCGCCGCCGAGATCGAGCGCGTTGGGCTGAGCGACCGGCTCGGCGACAAGGTCCGCCAGCTCAGCGGCGGCCAGCGTCGCCGCGTCGAGATCGCGCGCGCGCTGCTGCACCGCCCGCAGCTCCTGCTGCTCGACGAGCCGACCGTCGGCCTCGACATCGCCAGCCGGCAATTCCTGCTCGATCACGTGCGCAATTTGTGCCACGACGAAGGCCTTGCCGCGCTGTGGGCGACGCACCTCATCGACGAGGTCGACGCCGAGGGACAGGTGGTCGTCCTGCATCGCGGCCGCGTCCTCGCCCACGGCGCCGTCGCCGACGTGATCCGCGAAACGCGCGCGTCGTCGATGCGCGGCGCCTTCGATGCGTTGACGCAGGAGCGGGCGGCATGAGCCCCGCGCATTACTACCGCTGCCTCGCCGGCATCGTGCGGCGCGAGGCCTTGCGCTTCCTCAACCAGCGCGGGCGCTTCATCGCCGCGCTGGTGCGGCCGCTGGTGTGGCTGCTGATCTTCGCCACCGGCTTCCACTTCGTGTTGGGCGTGTCGATCATCCCGCCCTACGAGACCTACGTGCCCTACGAGGTCTACATCGCACCGGGCCTCATCGGCATGATCCAGCTCTTCCAGGGCATGCAGAGCTCGCTCTCCATGGTCTACGACCGCGAGATGGGCAGTATGCGCACGCTGATGATCAGCCCGCTGCCGCGCTGGTTCCTGCTCGTCGCGAAGCTGCTCGCCGGCGTCATCGTCTCCGTGCTCCAGGCCTATGTCTTTCTCGCCATCGCCTATTTCTGGGAGATACAGCCGCCCGCGCTGGGCTATCTCACGGTGCTGCCTGCTCTCGTCCTCTCGGGGATGATGCTGGGCGCGCTCGGTCTGCTGCTGTCGTCGGCGATCCGCCAGCTCGAGAATTTCGCCGGCGTGATGAATTTCGTGATCTTCCCGATGTTCTTCGCGTCCTCCGCGCTTTATCCGCTGTGGCGCGTCAAGGAGTCGAGCTTGACGCTATATTATATCTGCATGGCCAATCCCTTCACCCACGCGGTCGAGCTCATCCGCTTCGCGCTCTACGGGGAATTCGCGCCGCTGTCGGCAGCAGTGGTCGTCGGGTCGCTGCTGGTGTTCATGCTGGCGGCGATTTATGGCTACGATCCGAGCCGCGGCCTCATCGCCCGCCGGGTTGCCGCGGAATGAGGCCGCGCGTCATCCTGCTGGGCGCGCTGACGTGCCTGCTGCCGTTCGCCGCCGGCGCGGCGCCGCGCAGCGTCGACCCCAACTGGCCCTGCCAGCAGGCACTCGTGCCGGAGATCGCCGCGGCGACCATCTGGAGCGGGCCGCCGCTCGAGGGCATCGGCGATTGGCACGCCGAGCCCGCCGTCGCCGCGCTGGTCGACCGCGCCGCGCCGCGCGGCGTCTCCGCCGCAGATGGCGAGGCCGCCATCGGCGACTTCACGCGGAGCCTCGGCGGCGACCGTAACCGCCTCATCACCCTGGCCTTCGCCGGCTTGCTCGATGAGACCAACCGGCAGCGCACCGAGGTGATTCAGCGGATCAAGATGTTGGCCGAGCGGCAGCGCAACCTCGCCGATATCGTCGCCCGTCTCACCGCCGAGGTCGACGCGACGCCGGAGCCCAAAGGCGAGCCTTCGCCCGAGCGCGCCGAGCTGATGCAGCGCTGGACCTACAGCTCGCGCACCTACACCGAGGTGCAGCGGACGATGCGCTACGTCTGCGAGATTCCCGGGCAGCTCGACGCGCGTCTCGGCGCCTACGCCCGCGCGCTCCAGGCGGCGCTCTCCTGAGCGCGCGCCGCGCGGCGGTCATTTGGCGCTGATCTCGACGATGAATTTCTGCCGCATGGCACGCTGGACATCGGCGAAGCCGTGCGCGGGCACCAGGAAGGCGGCATGGCCGCCGATGACGTGCTCGCGATACCACGCCTCGAGCGTGGCGGCTTCGTCGCCTTCGAGGATCGGCAGCCCGTTGATCGTCGCGCCGGCGGCGACGAGCTCGTCGCGGACCGCGTCGACCGATTTCGCGGGATTGCAATTGTCGCGGCCGTCGCCGGAGACGTCGATGACGGTGCGCTCGGCCGGCACCGGCACGAACGGCAGGACCTTGCCTTCGATGATTTCGAGCGCGCGCGACATGCAGGTGAACTGGCTGTCGGCGCGCGGCGCCTGGCGGAGCCTGTCGGCGAAGGCGTCCGCCTCCTCGGCGCTGGCGATGAGCGTCCAGGGCAGCACGACAAAAGGCTTGTTCGACCATTCGACGAGGGTGACGAACATCGAGTGATGCGCGCCGGAGAGGATGCTGCCCTGCACTTCCCGATCATGGAAGGCGCGGGCGATGCCCTCCATCTGCAGCGCGTAGCGCTCGGGAGTGACGGATTCGGACACATCGACCGCCAGCACGAGCGCAGTGTCGGTCATCTCGGCCGCGCTTGCCGGCGGGGTCGGCCCGAGGATCAGCGCGCCGGCCGTCGCCAGGGTCGCGCCGAGAAGCCAAAATCGCCCCATGGTCTGCGCCCTCGGCTCTCGTCTAGCGGATCGTCGTGTCGTGATGGCGCGCGGTGTCGATGCCTTTGGCCGCGGCGAGACCTCTCGCCCGCCTGAGGACGGTCTCGTCGAGGTCGGCGTCGGACAGGTCGGTGCCCGTGAGATCGGCGCCGGTGAGATCGGCATGCGCCAGATCGGCGCGGGCGAGATTGGCGTGCGACAGGTCGGCGCCGCTGAGATCGGCGAAGGCCAAATCGACGCCGCCGAGGTCGGCGCCGGCGAGCGACGCATTCGCGAGATTGCAGCCGGACAGCGCGTTGCGGGTCGGCGGTATCGTGCGATTTCGCGGCGTGCCCATATGGATATGGGCGAGGTTGGCCCCGCTCATGTTGGCGCGGCTCAGCCGGGCGATGACGTGCGCGCCGGCGAGGCTGGCGCCGGCGAAGTTGGGGGCTTCGGCGGTCGAGACCTCCAGCGTGGAATAAGCCACGGCGTCGAGCAGGCTCACCTCCGTGAGGTCGGCACCGGCGAAATTCGCGCCGATGATCAGCGTGTGGTCGAGGTTGGCGCCGGCGAGCTTGACCCCGGAGAGGTTGGCGCGCGACAGGTCGGCGCCGTAGAGGTTGGCGCCGCTGAGATCTGCGTGCTTGAAATCGAGCTCGCTGAGATCGAGGTAGCTCAGGTCGCGGTGCGAGAAATTCACCGGGCTCGACGCGCTCGCCTTGGCCAGCGCGACGCTGATCTGCTGCACCGTCAATTCCGCGGCCCGGGCGCTCGCGCCGACGGCCAGGAGCATCATTGCGATCCAGAGGAGCCGTTGCGCCGCAGGCATGGCGGCCTTCGTCCCGTGAGCGACGGCGCCAGCATAGGTCCGCCGCATGACGGCGTCCATCGACCGGTCGGCTCACGGCCGTCCCACTTCCGGCGTCGCCTCCGCCATCGGCAGGGCGGCGGCCTCCCAGCCGGTGGTGCCGTCGCGATACCAATAGAGCTGCGTGTAGCCGTAAGCGGCGGCGCGCTTCGTCGCGTTCCAGCTCATCCAGCAATCGGCCAGGCAATAGAGGACGACCGCGGCCGACTTGTCGCCGCCGGTCGCGCGCGCGAGCGCAGCGCGGAAATAGGCGTCGAGCGGCTCAGGCAGGGCGCCGCGGCCGACATCGGGCAGCCACAGGCTCCCGGGGATGTCGCGGCGCGGCAGCGGCTTCCACAGCGCGTCGGGGCGTAGGCCCTCCGGCCGGCGCGGCGCCGGCAGCACGTCGACGAAGACGGCGCGCTTCTCCCGCCAGAGGCGCTCGGCCGCGTCCGTCGCGATCGCCCGGCCGCCCGCGACCGTCGCCGGCACGGGCGCCCGGTAGTCGTCGGTGCGATAGTCCGGCGGCTCGGCCACGGCCGTGGTCTGCGCCGGCGCGGTCGCGGCAGCGGCCGCCAGAAAGGCGGCCAGCGCGAGCGAGGTTGTTGTCCTCATCGCAGGCAGCGCGGGCAGGCGCGTTACGGCCTGAGCGCTTGGCCCTGCTCGTCGAGCAGAGGGACACCGTAGTCGCGCAGGATCGCCGTGATCTCGCTTTGGCGGCCGATGATCGCGGTGTTGATGCGCCGCCGCCATTCCGGCTCGTTGTTCCGCACGCCCATGGCGATGTGGTAGGCCATGCGCGGCGCCCCCGGCTCGTTCACGATCAGCGCCATCTTCAGCGGCAGATCGTCGTGATGGATGTAGTAGCCGGCGATCGGCCCCCAGAGCAGCCCGGCATCGATCTCCTTGTTGACGATATCGGTCAACATCTGGTGCACTGGTGATTCGAAGCGGGTGTCGACCTGGAGCGCATAGGGCCGGGCGTTGGCCATCAGATCGTGCCGCACCAGGAGATCGGCCGGCGGCGTCCCGGCGACGATGCCGATATGCAGCCCCTTCAGCTTGGGATCGGCGAAGTCGGAGAACGACCAGCCGCTGTCGCTGCGGTAGGCGATCACATAGCTGGTGTAGTAGTAGGGAGTGGTCGTCTGCATGATGTCGTCGCCGGCCACCGTGCCCATCACCAGGTCGCAGCGATTGGCGCGGAGCGTGTTGCGCACGAAGCCGACGACTTGCGGGAACCAGGTGTACTTCACCGGCAGCGACAGATCCTTGCCCAGTACCTCGGCGATCTTGTTCTCGAAGCCTTCGCCCTTCTCGTCCGAGAACGGCAAGTTGTTGGGATCGGCGCAGACGCGCAGCTCGTTGCGCGCGACCAGCTCGCCCGTGGGCGACTGCGCCGCGCCGGAAGATGCTGAGCCGGCCAGCGCGACCGCGCAAAGCGGCGCCAGCCGGCGAAACAGGCGACACATCGGCATATCACAGGATCCCCATCGCCGGGGCGGCGAGGACGCCCTCGCCCGCCTCCGCTTATTTTATTTCTGCTCGAAGCGCTCCGGCCGGCCGCGTCCGACGACGCCGTCCGAGCGCGCCTTGAGATAGGCGTACATGTCGTCGAGGTAGCTGACGACGTCCTCGACCTCGCCGAAGGCCGGCATGACGTTCTCGGCCGACGTGTTCACGTTCTTGCGGCCGTTGATGACGACTTCCTTGAACTCGTCCTCGCTCATGTGTTTCAGCGACTCGGTGAGATCCGGCGCGTAGGAGCTGCCCGACCCGTCCGGTCCGTGGCAGCGCAGGCAGGATTCAGTGTAGCGCCGCCAGCCATTATAAGTGTGCTGATCGACCTTGCCGTCCTTGACGACATAGGGCTTTTGCTCGTCGGCGGCGCACGCCACCGTGAACATCCCGGCGGCGGCGAGCAGCCATAAGGCCGCCAGCGCTCCGATCGACAAACGCGAAGTCATCCACGGGTCCTCCCGAAGCGTTCTTGATTGCCGCGGCCGACCGAAAAGCCGCCGCCCGCGCCCGACGAGGGGCTGACACTCGGTGACAGGCTAACGCAGAAAAAAGGCCGGCATCCGGTTGCCCGAAGATGCCGGCCTCTGAAGCGTCGTCGAACTAGCTCATCATCAATTGGACAGCCCGAACACCGTGAGCACGCCGCCCAGCTGCGTGTAGCTGGAGAGCGCCTTGTAGGCACCCACGGCGCCGAGGCCGTCGGTGTCCTTGGTGAGGCCCGCGGCCATGCCGATGCCGGCCCAGCCGCCGACGCCGGACAACACCGCGACGTACTGCTTGCCGCCGTGCTCGTAGGTCATGACGTTACCGATGATGCCCGACGGGGTCTTGAAGCGATAGAGCTCCTTGCCCGTCTGCATGTCGACCGCCTTCAAGTAGCCCTCGAGCGTGCCGTAGAAGACGATGTCGCCGGCGGTGGCGAGCGCGCCGCCCCAGGCCGAGAACGGCTCCGGATCCGACCACACGATCTTGCCCTGGCCGGCGTCCCAGGCGATGAAGTTGCCGAGGTTGTTGTCGCCCTTGGGCGGATACATCGACAGCGTCGCCCCGACATAGGGCTGGCCGGCGGTGTAGGACACCTTGAAGGGCTCGTAGTCCATGCAGACGTGGTTGGTCGGCACGTAGAACAGCTTGGTCGTCGGCGAGTACGCCGCCGGCTGCTGGTCCTTGGAGCCGAGCGCCGCCGGGCAGATCTGCTGCGAGTTGTGATCCTCGCCGCCGGCCTGCGTGCTGTACTGCTTCACCACTTCCGGACGGCCGGTCTTCATGTCGACATGGGTCGCCCAGTTGACCTTGGGATCATACTTCTCGGCCACCAGCAGCTCGCCCGTCGCCCGGTTCAGCGTGTAGCCGAAGCCGTTGCGGTCGAAATGCACGAGCGCCTTGGTGTCCTTCCCCTTCACGGGGATGTCGGCCAGGATCATCTCGTTGATGCCGTCATAATCCCACTCGTCGTGCGGCGTCATCTGGTAGACCCACTTGGCCACGCCGGTGTCGGGATTGCGGGCGAAGATGGTCATCGACCACTTGTTGTCGCCGGGCCGCTGCACCGGGTTCCAGGTGCTCGGATTGCCCGATCCGTAGTAGATCAAGTTCAAGCCTGGATCGTAGGAGTACCACCCCCAGGTGGCGCCGCCGCCGATCTTCCATTGGTCGCCCTGCCAGGTGGCCAGGGAGGAGTCCTTGCCGAGCTTCTTGCCCATCTCGGTGGTGTTCGCGTCTAACAGCACCTGATCATCGGGACCGACCGAATACGCGATCCACGCCTGCGAGCCGTCCTTGAGGTTGTAAGCGGTGACGCGGCCTTGCACGCCGAACTCGCCGCCGCTGATGCCGACGATGACCTTGTCCTTCACGATCATCGGGGCGCTCGTCATCGTCTCGCCCTTCTTGGGATCGCCGTTCTTGGCTTTCCAGACCTCTTTGCCGGTCTTGGCGTCGAGCGCGACGACGGTGGCGTCGGCCTGGTCGAGGATGATCTTGCCGTCGCCATAGGCGACGCCGCGGTTGACGGTGTCGCAGCACATCACCGGGATCACCGACGGATCCTGCCGCGGCTCATACTTCCAGATGATCTGGCCGCTCTTGTTGAGGTCGAGCGCATAGACGATGTTCGGGAACGGCGTGTGCACGTACATCACGTTGCCGATCACCAGAGGCGCGCCCTCATGGCCGCGCAGGACACCCGTCGAGAAGGTCCAGACCGGACGGAGATTCTTGACGTTGTCCTTCGTGATCTGCTTGAGCTTGCTGTAGCGTTGGTTCGCGTAATCGCCGGTGGGCATCGCCCACTGGTTCGGATCTTTCTCGAGCTTCATCAGCTCGTCGTTGGCCAGCACACCGCTCGTCGGCAACGCGACGGCGGCAGCAACCAATAATGCCCATCTTAAGTTCATCGCTTCCTCCCCTGTACTTTGCGAAGCTGCTCTACCGCGTAGCTGCGAAGTTGCAGCAGCCTAGCCGTGGCGGTCGCGGAGGTCGCGTCCTGAAGGACGCATCTAAAGCGGCTAAAAGCATGATAGGCGAACTAGAACCATTTGCACAAGCGGGATGAATGCTTGCGCCGCTTCGGCCTATGCCGGCACCAGCACTTCGCCGGTGCCGCCGACCGCGGCGTCGCCCATCCACCGCCTGAGCGGACTGAGGCGCGCCGCCAACGCGCCGAGCCCGAGCGCCGCGAGATGGCGCGCCAGCAGCCGCAGAAATACCAGATCATGCACGCCACAGTCGGTGAAGGTCGCGCCGATGCGCACCGCGCCGCCGAGCGCGATGATGCTGCCGCGCCGCATCGCCGCGCCGGCCAGCGCGCCGGCGGCGCCGCCGATGACGATCGTGCCGGCGACCATCTCGGCACCGCAAGCCGCGCCGGCATCGCCGCCGACGATGACGAGGCCGCGCCGCAATCGCCGTCCGGTCTCGGCGCCGGCGCGCCCCGCCACCAGCACGGTGCCGCCGCGCATGCCGCCGAGCGCGCCGGGCAGCGCGCCGCCCAGCGCGTCGCCGGCATCGCCGGAAATACGCAGCGTGCCGCCGCGCATGTCGGTGGCCGCGCCGTAGCCGGCGGCGCCGGCCAGCGCGATCGTCCCGCCGCTGAGGCCGATGCCGAGATAGGCGCCGACATCTCCGCGTATGTGGAGCGTGCCCCCGGCCATGCCGCCGCCGATCTTGTCGAGACGCCGGCAATCGCCTTCGATTTCGACCGCCGCGTCATCTGTCGCCGCTATGCGAAACCAGTCGGCGACGCATTGCCGCCGGTTGCCGACCGTGAGCGGCAGCCGCTCGATCTCCGCCGGCGACAATCCGGCGAGGCGCTCGGGAATCAGGCCATCGACCGCGAGCCGGACCGGCGGCTCCGCCTTAAGGACCAAGCGGATCATCGCAGCAGCTCGTGCAGGTGAAAATGGAAGGGGCCGAGCTTGCCGCCGTAATTGCCGGCAGTTATCCGGGTGAGGCCGCCCCGAGCGTCGGCGCAAGCGGCGCGAATGCCTGCCGCCATCGCCGCGCCGACGGCCGCCTCGGTCAAGCCGTCGATGACGATCTCGAGGACGCTGGCGACTTCCGGCTCGAGCGCCGTCTCGACCGCGCCCTTGAGGGTCGGACAGAAGGGATCGTTGGTCGAGGCCGGCAGGAACTTGTAGCGCGAGCCGACTTTGGAGCCCGACCGCACCAGCCCGCCGGGAAACGGCATGATCACCTCGGGCACCTGCCGCATCGCCGCGACGGCGCGCTCGGCGGCGGCGAGCACGCCGGCGCGCGAGCGGCCGAGCATGAGGAAATTGCCGCCGCCGACCGCGCGCTGCACGCCGGCAAGGTCCTCGCAGACGAACTCGCCGTCCATGACGGGGATGCGCCAGTAGCGGCGTTCGCCGATCCGCTTCGCGCTCTGGTAGCCGTCGCCGAAATAGCGCAAGGCGCGCCCGAGCGGCACCTGCGCGTCGCCGGCGAGCCCGGCATAGCAAGCGGTGCCGGTGCAGGTCAGCACGCATTGCCCGACGCGGTCGCGCACTGCCTTGGCGAGCGCGTCGCGCGACACCGCGAACAGCAGCACGGCGATGCCGGGCCGTCCGTCCGGCGTGTCCGCCGGCGCCAGCTCGCGCTCGATGCCCGCCTCGACGCCGCAGCCGATCACCGAGGTGGCGAAGCCGGTCATGCTCGCGGCCGCGATGCGCGCCCAGTCCACCGTCTCGGCCGTGATCGCCAGGCGGGTGGCGCGCATGCCGAAGGCCTCGGCGAACGTGTCGTCGATGGCGACGCCCGCGAGATTCACGCCCGGCTCCGCGGCCGGCAGGCATGCTCGAGCACGCGAATGCCGGCATCGTCGAGCTCGCCCTGCGCCAGCGGGAAATGCTCGAAGCCGACGGTCATGTGATCGTCGAAGAAGCGCTTGATCGGGCCGGTCATGCCCTTGTCGAATTCCGGCCGGACCACATGCGTCGCACCCATCGGCAGCGCGGCGATGCCGCTCTCGCCGCTGACTTCGACGCCGTCCTTGAAGACGTAGCGCGGCGCGCGGAACATCCGCTCGCGATCGGCATCCTCGGCATAGACCGTGATGTCCGCCGCCGCGCCGATGCCGAGCTGGCCGCGGTCGGCGAGGCCGAGGAGGCGCGCCGGGCTGGCGCGGGTCATGATGGCGATCTCCTCGAGCGTGTATTCGCGCGCGATCGAGCCCAGCGTCGTCGCCTTCTGGGCCGCCGGGTGCAGCGTCTTCAGGCAGTCGTTGCGGTAGCCGCGGTCCATGAGCAGGCGCACCAGCGTCGGATACGCGGTGAAGGGCGCGCCGTTCGGGTGATCGGTGGTGAGGAACACGCGCCAGGGATCCTCGATGAGCAGGAACAGCTCGAGCCCGATCGCCCATTGCAGCGCGTTGACGAAATTCGTGTCGCGATAGCGGAACGGCACGAGGCCGCAGCCGCCGTCGCATTCGATGTCCATCGATATCCATTTGTCCGGCGAGGCGAAGATGCGGTTGCGGTACTGCGCCATGGTGTCGGCGGAGGCGGTGACGGTCTGCCCGAACATGATCTGGCCGACATCGAGCGTGACGTTGCGGTTGCGGTTGACGGCCTCGGCGAGGCGCGCTGCCGCCGAGGAGAAATGACGGTCGCCTTCCTTGCCGTAGCTGTGGAATTGCGCGTGCGTCAGGTGGATCGGGAAGCCTTCCGCCGCGGCGATGGTCGCCAGCGTCGTCTCGATGTTCCCGGGTATGCCCAGATTGTTGCAGTGGGTGTGGAGCGGATGCGGCACGCCGAGCTCGTGCACCGCGCGCGCCAATGCCTGGATGATGCGGCGCGGCGTCACCCCGTGCTGCGGTCCCGCCTGGTCGACATCGAGGCCGCGGCCATTGAACTTGAAGGCGCTGATCCCGCCGGGGTTGACCGTCTTGACGGCGAGCGCGGCGGTCGCCTGCATCATCCAGGCGACGTAATCGTCGAGCCGCTCCTGCTCCGCGCCCTCGGCCAGCATGCGCAGCAGCAGCTCGTCATTGCCGAGCATCACGTAAGTGCCCTTGTCGATGATCGGCAGATCGGCCATCTCGAGATGCGTGGCGCGCGCATTCGACGGCACCATGGCGGGCTCGAACGCGGCGGTGTAGCCCATCGCCGCGTAGCGGTAGCCGGTGACGAAGCTCGACGGCGTCGCCTGTCCGCCGCCCGAGCGGGTGAGCGCGCCGCGCGCGACCGTCACGTCGCGATGGTCCTCGCTCATGAGCAGCCGCGCGAGGTTGACCTTGCCGCCGCTGACATGGCTGTGGATGTCGATGGCGCCGGCCATGGCGACGAGGCCGCGCAAATCGTAGCTGCGATCGACGCGGCCGTCGGCGGGCGCGGCGACAATCCGGCTGTTGTCGATGAAGAGATCGCGCTGCTCGCCGTTGACGCCGTTGGCGGGATCGAGCACGCGACCGCCGGCGAGCTTGGTGATCATCGCGACGCTCCGATCCGCTCGAGGATAGCCGCGGCGGCCGCCGCAACGCTGGGCAGCGCGCTCGGCCGCGCCGCCGCCAGCGGCAGGGCGATGACGGTGTCGGCGCGCACCACCGCGCCGGCGTGATCGAGCGCCGGCACGCCGACGCGGATCTCGACGGCCGGCGGCGCCGGCAAGGTCACGTCGGGGCCGACCAGCGCCACGGTCGGCACCGTGGTTGCCGGCGGCGGCGTCGGCGACAGCGCAGCGACCCAGAGCAGCGCGTCGACCTCGCGCGCCGCCATCAGCCGCTCGGCATCGAAGCGCCACGGATCGTGCTCGGGCGTGCCGGTGGCGAAGGAGAGGCGTCCCGGCCAGCCGGCCTGCCACAGCATGGCTTGCGCCGCGCCCTGCGCATTGTCGCTGCCGCCCAGCGGCAGGCCGACGCAGCGTGTCGTGAGGGTGAGGAAGCGCAGGATGTGCAGCACCAGCACCGCGGCGATCTGCGCTTCGCCCGGGGCGAAGGCGGCAGCCTCCCAGAGGATGGCGCCGTAGCGCGCCGCCTTGAGGCGCTCGGCGACCTGGCCCAGGGCGGCGAGCGGCAACGCGGCGGCGGCGCTGCTCGCGACCCGCTTGCCGCGGACCAGGGCGGAGAGCACGCCGAGCGCGTCGACGAGTGACGACGCTTCGACCGGCACCTGCACGGCGAGTGCGATGTCGGAAGGGGCCAGCGCGGGCGGCCCGAGATAACTCACCCACGGCGTGGCGCTGCGGTAGAGGGCGGTGCGGTTGCGCACCAAGCGCTCGAACAGCCGCGGATGCTCGCGCGTCGGATCGCGGCCGAGCAGCAGCACGACATCGGCGCGGTTGGCGATCTCGCCAAAGGTGGCGGCGAGCGCGCCGGTCCGCTGCATCACCGCGAGATTGCTCAGCTGCGCCCCGGATTGCCAGCGATCGACGATGGCGCCGGTGCGGTCGGCGAGCGCCAGCAGCGCGCGCATGCCGGCGATGTCGGCGCTGAGGCCGGTGATCAGCGGCTGCTGCGCGCCGGCGAACAGCGTCGCGGCGGCGGCGGCGGCGGCCTCGAAGGGCGCCGGGCGGCCGGCGATACGATGCTCGCGCGTCCCGGTCGGCCGCGCAAATCCCGCCGCCGCCTTGGCGCAACCGCGGCTGTCGACGCGGCCCGCCTCGAGCAACAGGTCGTCGCACACCAACCCGCAGAAGGGGCAGGCGATGGCAGGCACCGTGTTCAATCCCGCTTCGCGGCGGCGCCCGGCTTGTCGTATTTGATGTAGGCGAAGCGCTGGTCCTCTTCCGGCGTGCCCTCGAGGGCGCCGCCGCTGGGCTGCCAGTGGACGAAATCCTCGATCTTGCGCGCCAGCTCGAAATCCTTATCGGTGACGCCCTTGGCAGCGTGGTTCATGAGCCGCACCTCGACCCAGGCATAGGAGGCGGTGATGTCCGGATGATGCCACGCCGCTTCCGCGAGGTGACCGACCGCATTGATCACCATCAGCGTGCCTTTCCAGCCATGCGTGCGGTACTTGCGCCGGATCCAGCCGCCCTCGTAATACCAGTGCGGCAGCTCCTGCGCGAGCCGCGCCTTGATCTGCTCCTCGTCATAGGTTCGCTCGCGCGCGCGTTCCGTCATGGCCGGCTCTCCTCCGATTGTCGCACCGAGCGCGCCGCGCGCCGCATCGGGCTGTTTATTTCATCGAGTCTTTCAGTCTATCGTAAACGCGATGCCAAGCAACAGCTCCCCCAGCGAACGCGCGGACACCAAACGGGGGGATCGGGCCGCGCAGGTGGTGGTCTTCGCGCCGGCGCGCCTGCATCTGGGATTTCTCGATCTCGATGGCGGGCTCGGCCGTCGCTTCGGCGGGCTGGGGCTGACGATCGACGGTTTCGGGACGCGGCTGCGCATGGCGCCGGCGCCGGCGCCGGCGGCGAGCGGACCCGGCGCGGCGCGCTCGCTGCGCTATCTCGACCAGGCGGCGGCGGCGCTCGATCTTCCGCCGGGCGCGCGGATCACCATCGACGAAGCGAGCCCGGCGCATGCCGGCTTCGGCTCCGGGACGCAGCTCGGCCTCGCCGTCGCCGCCGCGCTCGCCCGCATCCAAGGCGCGCGCGTCGCCACGGCGGACCTCGCCAGGGCGATCGGTCGCGGCGCCCGCTCCGGCATCGGCATCGGCGCCTTCGATAGCGGCGGCTTCCTGGTCGATGGCGGCCTCGGCCCGGGCGCCGAGCCTGCACCGGTGATCGCGCGGCTCGCCTTCCCGCCGGATTGGCGCGTGCTGCTGATCCTCGACCCCGCCAAGCAGGGGTTGCACGGCAGCGGCGAAGCGGCCGCTTTCGGCAAGCTCCCGGATTTCCCCGAGGCGCTCGCCGGCCGGCTCTGCCGCGTGCTGCTGCTGCGGCTTCTGCCGGGCTTGGCCGAGCGCGACTTCGCCGCCGCTTCGTCGGCGCTGGGCGAAATCCAAGAGCGGCTCGGCGATTATTTCAGCGTGGCGCAGAACGGACGCTACAGCAGCCCGGGCGTCGCCGAGACTTTGGCGTGGCTGCACGCCCAGGGCATCCTCGGCATCGGCCAGTCGTCATGGGGCCCGACGGGCTTCGCCTTGCTCGATTCCGCCGCTCGCGCCGAGGCCGTGGCAAAGGCGGCCGGCGCTCGCTTCGGCGCGCGGCGCAACCTCGAATTCCGCATCGTCGGCGGACGCAATCGCGGCGCCGACATCACCGTTCTCGCCAGCGAATAGGAGAGCGAGCCATGGACAAGCCGCGCATCCTTCACTTCCTCACGCCGCTCGCGAATGTCAGCCCGTTCGACGTCAACATGGCCGTCGATGCGGGCTTCGTCACCGCGAACTACACCAATATCGGCTTGCCGGACGTCGCCGGCCTGACGCAGGACGCGATGTTCTCGCGCGCGCCGCCGGATGCGCCGAAGACCTGCCTCTTCATCGGCGGGCGCGACGCGCTGCTCGCGCTCGACATGATGGCGGCGGCGAAGAGCGCGATGTTTCCGCCCTTCGAGACCTCGATCTTCGCCGACCCGTCGGGCGCCTTCACCACGGCGGCGGCGATGGTGGCGTGCGTCGAGCGCCGGCTGAAGGCGCAGCACGCCAAGCTGGCTGGGGCGAACGTCGCGGTGTTCGGCGCCAAGGGCGTCGTCGGCGGCATCGTCGGCGTCATCGCCGCGCAAGCCGGCGCCCACGTGACGCTCGTCGCGCATGACCATAGCGGCGTCGTTCCCGCCAAGGCCGAGGAATTCCGGAAGCGCTTCGGCCGTCCCTTCGCCGCCGCCGACGGCAGCACCGAAGCCGCCCGCCGCGCCGTGCTCAAGGATTGCGACGTGGTGCTCGCCGCGGCCAAGGCCGGCGTGCAGATCCTCTCGACGTCGGAGCTTCGCGCCGCGGTTCGCCTCAAGGTAGCCGCCGATATCAACGCCGTCCCGCCGCTCGGCATCGAGGGCGTCGACGTCAAGGCCGATGGCGCGCCGATCGCGGGCACGCCGGGCGTCGGCATCGGCGCGCTCGCCATCGGCAACATCAAGTTCCGCGTGCAGCACGCGCTGCTGCAGCGCATCTTCGAGGCCAACAAGGCGCAGCGTTTCGATTTCAGCGATGCCTACCGCGCCGCGCTCGACCTCGTCGCGTAGGCCGCGGCCGGCGCTCATCGCCGCGCTGTCCGGCCGCGCCCTCGCCGCCGCCGCTTCCCGCGCCGGCGAGCGCGCCGTCGTGCTCGACCTCTTCGCCGACCGCGATACCGCGCGACACGCCCAGGCTTGCGTTGCGGTGCCACGCGGTCCGCACGGTTTCGCGCGCGACGCGATCCTCGCCGCGGTGGCTCGGCTCGCCGGCGAGGTGCGCGGGCTCGTCTATGGTGCGGGATTCGAGCACGATCCGGCTCTGCTCGGCGAAATCATGCGGCTCGTGCCGGTGCTCGGCAATTTGCCCAAGACCGTCGCGGCGGCGAAGGACCCGCTGGGTTTTGCCGCTCTGCTCGCGCGCCTGGGGCTGCCGCATCCGCCGACCACGCGCGCGCCGCCCGGCGACGACGGTTGGCTCAGCAAGATGATCGGCGGCGCCGGCGGCAGGCACATCGCGCTCGCGGTCGCGACCGCCGCCCGGACCGGCGCCTATTTCCAGCGGCGCGTCGCCGGGCGGGCCGTGTCGGCGGCGTTTCTCGCCGACGGGCGGTCGGCCCATGTTCTCGGCTTCAGCGAGCAATGGACGGCCGGCGACGCGGTGTCGCCGTTCCGCTATGGCGGCTGCGCCGGGCCGGTGCGGCTGTCGCCCGCGTTGGGTGCGGCGATCGACGCGGCCTGCCGGGCAGTCGCCGCGGCGCTTGGCCTGGTCGGGCTCAACAGCCTCGACCTGCTGATCGATGGCGAGCGCTTCCATGTCATCGAGGTCAATCCGCGCCCGGGTGCGACGCTCGACATCTTCGACGGGCGCGACGGGGTCTCCTTGTGGCGGCTGCACTTGGACGCGGTGGCCGGGCGGCTGCCGCCGATTTCGCATGACGCGCCTGCCGAAGCCCGTGCCGCCGCTGTTATCTACGCGTCGGACCGCGTCGTCATACCGGCGGCGATGACATGGCCGGCCTGGACCGCGGATCGCGGCACGGCCGGCACGATCATCGATCGCGGCGAGCCGGTCTGCACGGTACGCGCGCGGGCGGCGACGACAACCGCGGCGCGCGCCGGCGCCGAGCGCCGCGGCGCCCGGTTGCTCGCGCAACTCGCCGCGTACCGGTATCCTCACGCCTGACCGCGAGCGCCGTCTCTCGGTGAATGGGAGAGCGACCATGCCAAAGCCACCGCCGCGACCCAGCATCAATGAGCTTTGCGCGCCGCTCGTTGCCGCGCTGCTGCGCGACGCCGGCGCGCTGCGGCTCGGCGTGACGCGCGACGCGTCCGGCGCCACGCTGGTCGATGCCGGCATCGACGCGTCCGGCGGCATCGAGGCGGGACGGCGCATCGCCGAGATCTGCCTCGGCGGGCTCGGCCGCGTGTCGGTGGGCGCCGCCGCCGGCGAGGTGTGGCCGTGGCTCGTGACGGTGCACGCCGCCGATCCGGTGCTGGCCTGCCTGGGCAGCCAGTATGCCGGCTGGAGCCTGAAGCATGAGCGCTTCTTCGCGCTGGGCTCGGGTCCGGCGCGCAGCCTGGCCGGCAAGGAGGAGCTGTTCGCGGAACTCGGCTACCGCGACCGCTTCGCCGACGCCACGCTCGTGCTCGAGGTCGACCGCCCGCCACCGTCCGCGTTGCTGCAAAAGGTGGCGAGCGATTGCGGCGTGGCGCCCGACCATCTGACGGTGATCATGACACCGACGCAAAGCCTCGCCGGCGCCGT
>DASWFH010000133.1:0-2504 GCA_036394355.1 Allostellaceae bacterium
CCGATGATCATCGAGGGCCAGGTGCATGGCGGCCTCACCGAGGCGTTCGGCATCGCCATGGGCCAGGAGATCCGCTACGACGAGTACGGCAACGTCACCGGCCCGACATTGATGGACTATTTCCTGCCGACGGCGGTCGAGACGCCGAAATGGGAGACCGACTGGACGGTGACGCCGTCGCCGCACCACCCGATCGGCGCCAAGGGTGTCGGCGAGAGCCCGAATGTCGGCGGCGTGCCGTGCTTCGCCAACGCCGTCAACGACGCCTTCAAGTTCCTGGGCTCGACCCACATCGCCATGCCGCACGACCATTGGCGCACTTGGACGGTCGCGGAAAAGCTCGGCCTCCATGGATGATCCCGGACCGTGACCGCATCGCCGAGCGCCTGGCCGCCGTCGGCTACGTCGCCGACCGCGACCTGGCGACGGCGCTGTGGCTCATGGATTACCTGAAGCGGCCGCTGCTGCTCGAAGGCGAGGCCGGCGTCGGCAAGACCGAGGTCGCCAAGGCGCTGGCCGCGGTGCACGAGAGCGAATTGATCCGCCTGCAATGCTACGAAGGGCTCGACCAGAGCGCCGCCCTCTATGAGTGGAACTATCAGCGCCAGCTGCTCGCCATCAAGGCGCATGAGGGCACCGGCGACAGCGCCGACGCCATCGAGGAGCACATCTTCTCCGAGAAATACCTGCTCGAGCGCCCGCTGCTGGCCGCCATCCGCCGCGACAAGCCGCCGGTGCTGCTCGTCGACGAGGTCGATCGCGCCGACGAGGAGTTCGAGGCGTTCCTGCTGGAGCTGCTGTCCGACTTCCAGGTCAGCATCCCCGAGCTCGGCACCGTGACCGCGCGCACCATCCCGCGCGTCGTCCTCACCTCCAACGGCACGCGCGAGCTGTCGGACGCGCTGCGCCGCCGCTGCCTCTATCACTATGTCGATTTCCCCGATGTCGAGCGCGAGGCGCGCATCGTCACCACGCGCCTGCCGCATATCGACGACGCGCTGGCCCAGCAGGTCGCCCGCCTGGTGGCGGCGCTGCGCAAGGAGGATCTGCGCAAGGTGCCGGGCGTCGCCGAGACGCTCGACTGGGCGGCGACGCTGGCCGGCCTCGACATTCACGACCTCCGGCAGGCGCCGGAAGCGGTGCACGAGACGCTGATCTGCGTGCTCAAGACCCATGAGGACCGCGCGCGCCTGACCCGCGAGGTGACGGACCGCCTGCTCGGCCGGGTCGCCTGATGTCGCCCGCCGCCGAGCTCGAGCCCGCGGCGGCGATCGGCGCCGGCCTGCGCCGGCGGCTCGCCGGCTTCGTGCGGACGCTGCGCGACAACGGCTTCGCCGTCGGCCTCGCCGAGACGCGCGACGCGCTTGCCATCCTCGCCTCGCCGGCAGCCCTCCGGCCCGCGCTGCTGATGCCGGCGCTGCGCAGTCTGTTCTGCGCCACGCGCTCGGATTGGGAGCGCTTCGAGGAAATCTTTGCCGCCTTCTGGCAGGGCCGCGGCGTGCGGCGCGTGCAACCGGCGAGCACGCTGAGCCGGCATCGGCCGTCGCTGCAACGCCTCGCCGAGTCGGCGAACGAGCCAGGCGCGACGGCGCCGCAGGATCAGATCGAGGCCGGCGACGGCGAGGCCGGCGACGCAACCGCCGAGCGGCGCGAGCATGCCGGCGAGGCGTCCACCGCCGCGCGGCGGACGGTCGCCGATTTGCGTCACGTCGTCGATCCGCGGGAGATCGCGCAGACGCACGCGCTCGCCGAGCGCCTCGCCCATCGCATGCGGGCGCGGCTGGTGCGGCGTGAGCAGGCGCGCCGGCGCGGCCGCCGCCTCGACCTCCGGCGCACCATTCACCGCAGCGTCTCCCATGGCGGCACGCCCATCGACTTGGCGTGGCGCCGCCGCAAGGTGAAGCCGCTGCGGCTGGTGGTGCTGCTGGACGGATCGGGATCGATGGAGCCGTACACCGCATTTTTCGTCCGCTTCCTGCACGGCGTCGTCGATGCCTTCCGGGAATCCGAGGCCTTCGTCTTCCACACCCGCCTCGCCCATGTCTCGGCGTCGCTGCGCGACCGCGATGTCGCGCGCGCGGTCGACCGGCTGTCCTTGATGGCGCAGGGGATCGGCGGCGGCACGCGCATCGGCGAGTGCCTGGCGACATTCAACCGCTGGCACGCCAAGCGCGTGATCACCGCGCGCACCGCGGTGATGATCGTCTCCGACGGTTATGATACCGGTGCGCCGGAGCGCCTCGCCGACGAGATGCGGCAGCTGCGCCGCCGCTGCCGCCGCATCGTCTGGCTCAACCCGCTGATCGGCTGGCGCGACTACGCCCCGGAGGCGCGCGGCATGCAGGCGGCGCTGCCTTATGTCGATCTGTTCGCGCCGGCGCATAATCTCGCGAGCCTCGCCGCGCTCGAGCCCTATCTTGCGAGGATCTGACAGCCATGAATGACGCCGGCGACGTCATCGATTCGGTTTCGCAAATGAAGGCGAAGGGCGAGCCCTTCGCGCT
>DASWFH010000134.1:0-4531 GCA_036394355.1 Allostellaceae bacterium
CGACGGCATTGTCAAATTCTATCGCCGCATGCTCGGCGCGCCGGCCGGCATCGGCACCGATGACGAGGGCCGTCACGCGCGGGTCGGCGTCGGCAAGGGCCAGGATCTGATTTTCCGCGAGACCGAGCGGACGCTGCCTGCCTATGACGGCCACCACATCCAGATCTACATCCGGGATTTCTCGGGTCTGCACCGCCGCCTCGCCGAGCGGGGGCTCATCACCGAGGAAAGCGACCAGCACCAGTATCGCTTCGAGCAGATCGTCGATCCCGCCAGCGGCAAGGCGCTGTTCACCATCGAGCACGAAGTGCGCAGCTCCCGCCACCCGCTCTACAACCGCCCGCTGGTGAACCGGAACCCCGAACAGACCAACACGAACTACGCGCCCGGTCACGATGGCGTGGCGTGGTCGATGGCTCATCAGGATTAGCCTTATGACAGCGCCTCCCCTGGAAGCCGATGGCGACATCCGGCCGGACTCGTCGCCGATCGACTACCTCGGCCGCGTCGCGGCGCTGGCGCCGTTGATCACCGCTTCGATCGAGCAGATCGAGCGGGACCGGCGGCTGCCACAGCCGCTGGTCGATGGCATGATCGAGGCGGGGCTATTCCGCCTGCTGGTGCCGCGACCGCTCGACGGCGGCGAGATCGACCCGGTCGGGTTCGTCCGCGTGATCGAAGCGGTCGCCCAGCTCGATGCCAGCACCGCCTGGTGCCTATGTCAGACGGCCGTCTGCGGCATGGTCGGCGCGTTTCTCGCGCCCGAGGCGGCATGGGAGATCTTCGGACGCGATCCGCGCGCCGTCCTGGCCTGGGGAGCGGGCCCCGGCGGGCGCGCCATGCCGGTCGAGGGCGGCTATCGCGTGACGGGAACATGGCCCTTCGCCAGCGGCGGTCATCACGCTACCTGGCTCGGCGGTCATTGCCTCGTCCTGCAGCCGGACGGCACGTCGGCGGTTGCCGCCAGTGGCGCCGCCGTGGTGCGGACCATGCTGTTTCCGGCATCGCAGGTAGCCATGACCGACAACTGGAATGTGATCGGCCTCAAGGGCACCGGCAGCGACACCTATTCCGTCAACGACATCTTCGTGCCGGCGGCGCATTCGCTCGGCCGCGACGATCCGGCGGACCGCCGCCGCAACACGCCGCTCTATCACCTTCGCACCGACAATATGTTCTCGAGCGGCTTCGCCAGCCTCACCCTCGGCGTGGCCCGCGGCATGCTCGAGGCGCTCATCGCTCTCGCCAAGGACAAGTCGCCGCGCGGCTTGAAGCAGACGATGCGCGAAAGCGCGGTCGTGCAATCGGATGTCGGAGAGCTGGAAGCGCGGCTGCGCGCGACCCGCCATTATCTGCTGGGCACGCTGGTGGAGGTGTGGGAAGCGGTGGAGCGGACGCACCAGCTCACAATCGATCACCGCATGGCGATCCGTCTCGCGGCATCGCGCACCATCCATGAGTCGCGCGATGTCGCCAACGCCTGTTACCATGCCGCGGGTGCCACGGCCGTCTTCGCCGGCAATCCGTTCGAGCGCCGCTTCCGCGACATACATGCCATCGCCCAGCAGCTACAAGGCCGTCGGGCGCATTACGAGACCGTGGGCAAATTTCTTCTGGGGCTCGAAGCCGACACGGCGTTTCTCTAGACCGGCGATCGGAGCGGTCATGTTTGCGCTTCCGCTCTACGACGACAACCCCAGCACGACCATACCGTTCGTCACCTACACGCTGATCGTGGCGTGCGTATTCGTCTTCGTGTGGCAGATGGAGCTGAGCCCGCGGCAGGCGCATCAGGTTGTGCTCGAATACGGCATGATCCCGGCCGTGCTCTTCGGCTATGCCGAGTTTCCGCGGCACCTGCATCCTGTGCCGGCCTGGGCGACGCTGTTCACCAGCATGTTCCTGCACGGCGGCTGGCTGCACCTGTGCGGCAACATGATTTACCTGTGGTTGTTCGGAAAGGGCGTGGAGAGCGCGCTCGGCCCGGCGCGCTTCCTGCTGCTCTACCTCATCTGCGGCGCCGCGGCGGGCCTGGCTCAGGCCGTCATCGACCCCGCCAGCGAACTGCCGATGATCGGGGCCAGCGGCGCGATCGCCGGCACCCTCGGCGCCTATCTGGTGCTCCATCCGCGCGGCAACATCGTCGTCTTGATCTGGTTTTTCGTCTTCGTCCGCTTCGTCACTGTGCCCGTCGTGGTCGCACTCGGGCTCTGGTTCCTGCTGCAGCTCGTGAGCGCGCTCTCGGCCGCGCCTGGCGATCCCGGCGTCGCGTTCTGGGCGCATATCGGCGGCTTCGTCGTCGGCATGCTGCTCGTCCCGTTCTTCCGCCGGCCTGGCACGCCCATGCTGCGGCCGGCGCGCAGCGCCTCCTTCTCGGTCTCGCGGCGCGGCATTCCGCGGCGCGGGCCGTGGGGCTGATACTCGATCACCAACACGGCGGCCTCGAGCTTGGCCGTGTGATGGGCGAGCCGCTCGGGGGCGACGCTTGACAGACGCGCGGCAAGCTTCAACCCTGGCAGGCAGCGGCCAAGAAATCACGCGAGGAGGAAGCGCCATGCCCGAGCCACGCCAGATCGTCACCAGCGAGCGCATCCGCACGGTTGCCGTCCTCACCATCGACAATCCTCCCGTGAACGCGCTCAGCCATGCGGAGCGCGCCGGCATCCAAGCGGGCGTCAATGCCGCCATCGCCGACAATGCGGTGAAGGCGATCGTACTGATCTGCGCCGGGCGCACCTTCGTCGCCGGCGCCGACATCACCGAGTTCGGCAAGCCAATGAAGGAACCGAGCCTCCGCGCCATCATCGAGACGATCGAGAACAGCTCGAAGCCGGTGATCGCCGCCATGCACGGCACCGCGCTGGGCGGCGGTCTCGAGCTCGCGCTGTCCTGCCAGTTCCGTGTCGGCGCCGCCGAGGCCAAGTTCGGCCTGCCGGAGGTGAAGCTCGGCATCCTGCCGGGGGCCGGCGGCACGCAGCGCCTGCCGCGCCTCGTGGGCTTGCGCCTCGCGCTCGACATGATCACCACCGGCGAGCCGATCGGCGCCCGCCAGGCGCGCGAGACCGGGCTCATCGACGACATCGCCACCGGCGACCTCAGGGCGAGCGCCATCGCCTTTGCCGAGCGCGTGCTGCGCGACCACCTGCCGCTGCGCCGTGTCCGCGACCTGAGCGACAAGCTCAAGGTACCCGAGGCAGACTTCTTCAAGACCCAGCGCGGCGCGCTCGCCAAGCGCAGGCGCGGCCTCGAGGCGCCACAGGCCTGCGTCGACGCAGTCGAGGCGGCGGCGACGCTTCCCTTCGAGCAGGGTCTGAAGCGCGAGCGCGAGCTTTTCGTCAATCTGCTGCAAGGCGATCAGTCCAAAGCGCAGCGCTATTTCTTCTTCGCCGAGCGCGAGGCCAACAAGATCCCGGACGTGCCGGCCGATACGCCGGTCAAGCCGATCCACAAGGCGGCGGTGCTGGGCGCCGGCACGATGGGCGGCGGCATCGCCATGAATTTCGCCAATGCCGGGATTCCCGTGACCGTGGTCGAGACCGACCAGAAGGCGCTTGATCGCGGCCTCGGCCTGGTGCGCAAGAACTACGAGATCAGCGCCAGCCGCGGCGGCATGTCGGCCGAGGACATCGACCGGCGCATGGCGCTCATCAAGGCATCGCTCAGCTACGACGACATCGCCGATGCCGATCTCGTCATCGAGGCGGTGTTCGAGGACATGGCCTTGAAGAAGGAGGTGTTCGGCAAGCTCGACCGCATCGCCAAGCCCGACGCCATCCTCGCCACCAATACTTCGACGCTCGACGTCGACGAGATCGCCGCCGCGACGAAGCGGCCGCAGAGTGTCATCGGCCTGCATTTCTTCAGCCCGGCCAATGTCATGCGGCTACTGGAGATCGTCCGCGGCGCGCAATCATCGAAGCCGGTTATCGCGTCCTCGATGGCGCTCGCCAAGACGATCCGCAAGGTGCCGGTGCTGGTCGGTGTCTGCGACGGGTTCGTCGGCAACCGCATGCTGGCGCAGCGCGGCCGCGAGGCGGAGCGGCTCTTGATCGAGGGCGCGCTGCCGCACCAGGTCGACAAGGTGCTAACCGATTTCGGGTTCCCGATGGGTCCCTTCGCCATGGGCGACCTCGCCGGTCTCGATGTCGGTTGGCGCGTGCGCCAGGCCCGCGGCACGAAGGCGCCGATTGCCGACGCGCTCTATGAGGCCGGACGGCTCGGGCAGAAGACGAGCGGCGGCTACTACCACTACGAGCCGGGCAGCCGCGCGCCGCTTCCGGATCCCGATGTCGAGCGCATCATCGTCGAGGTCTCGAAGAAGCTCGGCGTCGAGCGTCGCGCCATCTCGGAGCCGGAGATGCTGGAGCGGCTCGTCTATCCGATGATCAATGAGGGCGCCAAGATCCTCGATGAAGGGATCGCGCTCAGGCCCAGCGACATCGACGTGATCTGGATCCACGGCTATGGCTGGCCGGTCTATCGCGGCGGGCCGATGCACTACGCCGACCAGGTCGGGCTGGCCAAGATCCGC
>DASWFH010000135.1:0-2518 GCA_036394355.1 Allostellaceae bacterium
GCGTGCGCGACGCTCGCGGCGAAAAGCGCCGCGCTCCATAGGTATGGGATGGGCATGGGAGGCGCAAGGATACTAAAATCGGGCGATCTCTTTGGAAGGATTCGCATGCGAGTTTCGATTGGCTGGGCCATGCTGGCGGCGTTTGCCGCGCACGCGCAGACCCCGCCCGCCGCGTTTCCGGCGCGCAACGTGCCTGCCACGTTCTTCGGCACGGTGGTCGACGATCCGTACCGCGACCTCGAGGACTTCCGGAACCCGCAGGTGCTCGCCTGGGCGAAGAGCCACGCCGGCTACGCGCGCAGCCAGCTCGAATCGATCGCCGGCTACAAGGAGCTGAGCGCGCGGGTGGCGCAGCTCGACGATTCGCGCGCCGCGGTCATCGGCGGGGTACAGCGCGATGGCAAGGGCAATGTCTTTTTCACTCGCCGCGGCGCGAAGGACAACACCTACAAGCTCTTCTGGCGCGACGCGAGCGCCGCCGAAACGCTGCTGGTCGATCCCGACGACTGGCAAAAGCGGACGGGCCGGCCGCACGCCATCAACTATTTCTCGGTCTCGCCCGACGGCCAGCTCGTCGCCTTCGGCATCTCCGCGGCCGGCTCGGAAGAGGCCTCGATCCACGTGATCGAGACCGCGGCGAGGAAGCGCCTGGGCGAGCCGATCAGCCGGGCGCAGTACCCGCGCATCAGCTGGCGGCCGGATGCGCGCTCCTTCTTCTATTTGCGCGAGCAGGAGATGAAGCCGGGAATGCCGGCGACGCAGAAGTACCAGTTCTCGCGTTCCTGGCTGCACGTCGTCGGCGCGCCGGAGACGAGTGATGTCCAGGTCGCCGGCGCCGATCTCTCGCCGCGCATGGATGTGCAGCCGATTCACATCCCGTGGGTGCTCGCCATCCCCGGCTCGCGCTTCGCCGTGGCGCTGATACAGAACGGCGACCAGCGCGACGTCGCGATCTACACCGCTCCACTCGTCGCGGTCGGCAAGCCGGGAACTCCGTGGGTGAAGATTTGCGACTTCTCGGACAAGGTGACCGACTGGACCGTGCACGGCGACGATATCTACCTGATGACTTATCGGGATAGCTCCCGGTTCTCCGTCGTGCGCACGCGCTTGAGCGCGCCCGACTTGGCCAAGGCGACCACGGTAGTGCCGGCTTCCGACCGGGTCCTCGTCAATATCGAGGCCGCGAAGGACGCGCTGTACCTCGAAGCGCGCGACGGCAGCGTCAAACGCCTGATGCGCAGGCCGTGGGGCGCGCGCCCGACGGACGTTCAACTGCCGCTGGAGGGCGCTGTGGGGATCATGGCCAGCCGCCAGGACGTCGACGGTGCGATCTTCGGCCTCGCCGCATGGACGCGCGCCCGCGAGATCTACGCGGTCGATCGCGCCGGCAAGCTGACCAACACCGGCCTGCAGCCGCTCGGCCCGTTCGACGCGCCGACCGGCCTCGTGACCACCGAAGTGAAAGTGAAGAGCCACGACGGCGCCATGGTGCCGCTCTCGATCATCCATCGCGCCGACATCAAGCTCGACGGCTCGAACCCGACGCTGCTTTCCGGCTATGCCTCGTACGGCTTCACGGCCGAGCCGAACTACCAGCCGATGGTGCTCGCCTGGCTCGAACGCGGCGGCGTCTATGCGGTCGCCAATCCGCGCGGCTCGAGCGTCTATGGCCACGACTGGTACAAGGCCGGCCAGAAGACCAACAAGCCGAACACCTGGAAGGACTTCATCGCCTGCGCGGAATACCTGATCGCGCAGCAGTACACGAGCAACAAGAAGCTCGGCATCATCGGCGGCAGCGCGGGCGGCATCCTGGTGGGTCGCGCCATGACCGATCGCCCCGATCTGTTCGCCGCCGTGGTCCCGGTCGTCGGCGTGCTCGACGCGGTGCGCGCGGAAACCACCGCCAACGGCGTGCCCAACATCGCCGAGTTCGGCACCGTCACGAAGGAAGACGAGTTCCGCGGCCTGCTCGCGATGAGCAGCTACCACCACGTGAAGGACGGAACGCCGTATCCGGCGGTATTGCTGATCCACGGCGTGAACGACCCGCGCGTCGACGTCTGGCAATCGGCCAAGATGGCCGCGCGCCTGATGGCGTCGTCGACCTCCGGCAAGCCGATCCTGCTCGATCTCGACTTCGACGCCGGGCACGGCATGGGCAGCACCAAGCTGCAGCGCCAGCGCCAGGTGGCCGACTATTACGCCTTCCTTCTCTGGCAAACGGGACACCCGGAGTTCCAGCGGCACTAGGAGAAACCTGGCGCATCGCGCTCGGTGACGAGGAGACCAGCGCGCTTTACGAGCCGGCCGCCACGCCCGGCAGCGTCCTCTATGCATTCGCCCACGGCGCCGGCGGCAACATGCACGACCGCAACATGCAGCGCACGGCCGAAATGCTGCGCAGCTGCGGCGTCGACGTCGTGCGCTTCAACTTCCTCTACACGGAGAAACGCTCGCGCCGCCCCGATCCCATGCCGCGCCTGCGCGCGTGCTATGAGGCCGTCGTGGCTCA
>DASWFH010000136.1:0-3715 GCA_036394355.1 Allostellaceae bacterium
AAGGACGGTCGGGTACTCCATCCAGGTCGCGGCGATGTGGAAGCCCTGCAGGCAACGCCTGACTGGGCAAAGCCGATCGTTGCCGCGGCCTTCCGATGCCGCGAGGCGAAAGACGGGTCTTCTGACAGAGCGCCGGCAAGCGACGCCGTTTGAGCCTGGACGCGGGCCGGGGTGAGGGCTCTATCCGCTCAGCCGGTCGAGTAGGCCCGGCTGGACGTAGGCGGCGGCGACCGTCTCGATGATCTCGCTGCGGCGCTTGCGCGTCGTCGGCGGGACATCTCGTGTTCGACGGCGGCAGCGGAACCGAAGGCTGTCATGCGCCCTATGACACTTACCTGCCCAGCCATAAGGTGGCAGGATGGTTGCCGGTGCGCCGCGCGAGCCCGTGAGCTCGGCGGCCCACCGAGCAGAGCAAACGATCACCTAATCAAGCGGCGCGGCCCCGCTGATCCGACTTTTGATGCAACTGGACCGGGGACCGGCCATCGCAAGGGAGGAAGCTGATGGGTATCTTGCTGAGCGAATCCGAGCTGGCGCGGACCGAGCCCGCCGAGCAGGCGGCGTTCCACTCGCCGGTGCCGACACAAATCGTCTCGAACGGCGAGTTCAATCCGCTGCCGCAGACCGAGCGGCAGCGCCAGGTCGAGGACCGGGTCAAGGATCTCGCCGACACGATCTCGCGCAGGCACGGCATGGATCGCCGGCAGTTCCTGCGCACGAGCTCGGGCATGGCCGTGGCGTTCGCGGCGATGAACGAGGTGTTCGGCCCGCTCTTCAATGTCGGCCGGGCCGAGGCGGCGGAGCCCGAGGCGGCGGCCGAGCGGGCGCGGGCGCTGGCGCGCCAGTTCATCCTCGACGACCAGGTGCATTTCGTGCGCGACGACTTCAAGGAGGAGGGACTGCTCGATCTCGGCAAATACGCGGCGCAGAACTGGAACCCCGGCATGATGAAGGACGCGCGCATGGATCTGTCGCGCTACAAGTTCAACAATTTCGTCAAGGAGGTGTATGTCGACAGCGACACCAAGATCGCGCTGCTGAGCGGCGCGCCCTTCGACGACAAGGAGTGGTGGCTGCTGACCAACGACCAGATCGAGAACGCGCGCCGCATGGTCAACGGCATCGCCAAGTCGAACCGAATGCTGTCGCACGCGATCTTCACGCCGAAGCAGCCGGGCTGGATGGAAGAGGTGGACCACGCCGTCGAGACGATCCACCCGAACAGCTGGAAGGGCTACACCATCGGCGATCCGCTCAAGCCGGCGTCCACCAAGTTCCCGTGGCGGCTGGACGACGAAAAGGAGGTCTACCCCTTCTACGAGAAGATCGTGAAGGCGGGCAGCCCGATCGTTTGCATCCACAAGGGGCTGCTGCCGGCGGATTACGAGAAATCCGTGCCCGAGGCGTGGAAATACGCGACCGTCGACGATCTGCCGAAGGCGGCCAAGGACTGGCCGCAGATCACCTTCGTCATCTACCACTCGGCGCTGCGCCCGTTCCTCGAATCGCCCGAGGCGAGCCTCGCCGAGTTCGAGAAGAGCGGGAACATCCCCTGGGTGTCGGACCTCGCTTCCATCCCGCAGAAACACGGCGTCACGAATGTCTATGCCGATATCGGCACCTCCTTCGCCAATTCGGCAGTGAGCGATCCGCGCTTCTGCGCCGCCTTCATGGGCACCTTGATCAAGGGCCTCGGCGCCGATCACGTGTTCTGGGGCACCGATTCCGTGTGGTACGGCTCGCCGCAATGGCAGATCGAGGCGTTCCGCCGCCTCGAGATCCCCGCGGAGATGCAGAAGAAGCACGGTTTCGCGGCGCTGGGCGCGGAAGACAGCGCGGTCAAGAGCGCCATCTTCGGCTACAACGCGGCGCGGCTCTACAAGATCGATTTGCGCGCCGAGCTGCCGGCGATCGAGAACGACAGATTCTCGGCCATCCGCTACGCGCAGCTCGATCACCCGACGCGCAGCAACGCCGCCTACGGCTACGTCGCACGGCGCGGGTGAGGGAGGGGTCGTCAGCGCTCCCTCACCCTCCCGTCGCTGCGCGACGGGTCCCTCCCTCTCCCGCGATGCGGGAGAGGGGCCATAATGCTTCCCCCTCTCCCGCTTGCGGGAGAGGGTCGGGGTGAGGGGGCCTCTCGCTACGCGCCGCTGCCGCGCAGGCGGTCGAGCAGGCCTTGCAGGATGTAGGCGGCAGCGACTTTGTCGATGATCTCGGCGCGGCGCTTGCGCGAGAGGTCGGCGGCGATCATTTCGCGTTCGACGGCGGCGGTGGAGAGGCGCTCGTCCCAGAAGGCGAGGGGCAGGTCGGCCTGCTCCAGCAGGTTCCGGGCGAACTGGCGCACGCCCTGGACGCGTGGGCCCTCGCTGCCGTCGAGGCTCAGCGGCAAGCCGACGACGATGCCGCCGATCTGGTGGCGCGCGATCTCCTGGAGGAGGCGCTTCGCATCGTCGCGGAAGCGCGTGCGGCGGATGGTGTCGAGCGGGGTGGCCAGCAGCAGCGTGGTGTCCGACAGCGCCATGCCGATGGTCCTGGTGCCGACATCGAGGCCGAGCAGCCGATCGCCTTTGTTGACCAGACTCTTGAGGTCGGTGGGATTGCAGATCGGCATGGCCGGTGCTAGGAGCCTGTCTGGGAAATGGGATGGGTCCTCGTGCAACCCGCGGGGACATCGATATTTCCCGCCGGCTCGTCGTCGCTCGTCGCTTGCGATGCGCACGGCATCGCCGCGCTCCTCGTTCCTAGCCCGACAGGAAATATCGATGTCGCAGACCCATCCCATTTCCCAGACAGGCTCCTAGGTAGGCGCTGACTTCCGCTAAGGACATCTACATCATGGCGTTGGACAAGGCCACCGTGGCACGGATCGCTACGCTCGCGCGCATCAAGGTGCCCGAGGGCGAGCTGGAGCATCTCGCCG
This sequence comes from Allostellaceae bacterium, assembly GCA_036394355.1. Taxonomy (GTDB): domain Bacteria; phylum Pseudomonadota; class Alphaproteobacteria; order ATCC43930; family CGMCC-115725; genus DAHUYF01. The sequence continues at coordinate 2,924 of DASWFH010000136.1, forward strand.
GCGAGCTGTCGCAGATCCTGAGTTGGATCGAGCAGTTGAACGAGGTCGACACGACCGGCGTCGAGCCGATGTCGGGCGGCGCCGCCATGAGCCTGCCGATGCGCGAGGACGTCGTCAGCGACGGCAATTGCCGCGACAAGATTCTCGCCAACGCGCCCGCCGCGGCGCATGGCTTCTTCGTGGTGCCCAAGGTGGTTGAGTAATGGCGGCGCTGACGGAGCTCACGCTCGCCGAGGCGCGGGCGGGGCTGGGGGCCAAGAAATTCTCCGCGCGCGAGCTGGCTTCGGCCTACATCGCCGCGATGGAGAGGGCGCGGCCGTTGAACGCCTTCGTCACGGAAACGCCGGAGCGCGCTCTCGCCATGGCGGCGGAGTCCGACCGGCGCCTCGCGCGCGGCGCGGCGCTGCCCTTGGAGGGCATGCCGCTCGCCATCAAGGACCTGTTCTGCACCGAAGGCGTGCTGACGACGGCGGGCTCGCACATCCTCGCAGGGTTCAAGCCGCCCTATGAATCGACCGTCACGGCCAAGCTGTGGCAGGCGGGCGCGGTGATGCTCGGCAAGGTCAACATGGACGAGTTCGCCATGGGCTCGGCCAACATCACCTGCGCACATGGCAAGGTCGAGAGCCCGTGGCGGCGGCGCGGCGACAACCGGCCGCTGGTGCCGGGCGGCTCGTCGGGCGGCTCGGCGGCGGCGGTGGCGGCGCGCGCGGCGATCGCCGCGACCGGCACCGACACGGGCGGCTCGATCCGCCAGCCCGCGAGCTTCTGCGGCATCGTCGGCATCAAGCC
>DASWFH010000137.1:0-1566 GCA_036394355.1 Allostellaceae bacterium
CGAGCTCGTACTCGTCCTCGAGCCGCGCGTAGAGTCGCTCGAGCTCGGGATGGTCCCACAGCACGTCGGGCTTCTCCTGGACCTCGACGCGCCCGACCATGCGCTGCTGCGTCAGCAAGACGCCGCCGATCTGCTGCAGCAGGCGGTTCGCTTGCGAGCCGGCGCGGCCGGTGCGCTGCAGCCGGTCGGCGAGCGGCTCGATCCGGTCGAAGGCCTCGGCGATGCGGCTCTCGTAATGGGAGAGGATCAGGCTTTTCGACAGCACGTTGGCGACGATCTGCAGTCGCTCGGGCGACGCTTCGCGCAGCGCGATGCCGCCGGACGGATCGACCTGATCCTCGCCGCCGGGCTTGACCAGGATCTGCACCTGGTCGGTCTCCGGCGTCGCCGCGGGATCGACGATGCGCGGCCTGAGCGAGCGCACCACCTGGTCCTCCTCGATCACGGAGAGGCCGGCGAAGACGGCGACGCCGTAGCGGAACAGGAAGGCGAAGCCGTCCTGCCCGATGCGCAAGGTGAGCGGGTTGGTGGCGATGGTGTCGTCGCGCTCGAGCCCGCGCGTGTCGAGGCGCTCGCCCAGCAGCAGCGCCCGCACCGGAAACGAGGTCATGGATGCAGGCGAATCGATGCGGGCTTCAATGCGGGTTTCGACCATGACGATACTTGGCTTTGAGCAAGGTCTGCCGAACGCAGTCCGTTCGGACAATGGTAAGCGGGACCGCGCCTTGGGTCCAGCCGGGCGAAGAAAAAGCGCCCTGCCGTTGCGGCAGGGCGCGCGCACGCGGAGATTGGGGGGCGCTCCGCCTTGCGCTATTCGGTGACGATGATGCGGCCGGTCATGCCTTCATGGCCGTCGCCGCAGAAATTGTCGCAATGCAAATTGTAGACGCCGGGCTTCTGCGGCGTGAAGCGCAGGATCGTCGGCGCGCCCGGGGGTATGTCCGTATGGAGGCCGAGACCCGGCGCGTCGAAGCCGTGGATGCGGTCGAGCGTGCTGAGCTCGAGCTCGACCGGCCTGCCCTGCCGCACGGTGACGGTGTCGGGCAGGTAGTCGAACTTCATCGCGAGCATGCTGACATGCTGCACGCCGGCATCCTCCTCATGCGCCGCGAGCGCGGCCGCCGCCACGCCCGTCAGCAGCAGCGTGGCGGCGGCCGCAATCCTGCATCGCATCGTCGACACGGCGGTCACACCTTGTCGGCGGGGTGTTCTTCCAGCTTGTACTCGGCCTGTTTCGGCTCGGTACCCACCGAGCGCCAGCCCAGGCCCTTGAACGGCGCCGATGCGTCCCATGGGATCGGCGCGCGCTTGGGCTGCGAGCCGGGCGCGGGCAGCGGGAAGATCAGCGATTGCGCCGCGTGATGCGCGATGTGCCCGGTCATGTGCTCGTTCGCCTGGTGGATATGGCCGTAGAACACCGCGACCCGCTGATAGGGCATCAGCGTGTCGATCACCGCCTGGCCGTCGCGCGTCGCCCAATCCCAATCGGGATAGAGGTCGAACAGCGGGCGATGCGTGAAGACGACGATGGGCTGCGCGTGGTCGAGCTTGGCGAGGTCCTGCTTC
>DASWFH010000138.1:0-2568 GCA_036394355.1 Allostellaceae bacterium
AAATGTGCGCGACGCGGAGGGATTCGAGCGCGATACCGCGCTGTCGCGCCGGCTCGGCTATCGCGGGCGCAAGCTCATTCATCCTTCGCAGATCGAACCCTGCAACCGGCTCTACCGCCCGAGTGCGACCGAACTCGACTACTACGCGCGCGTATTGGAGGCGTTCGACCAGGCGCTGGCGCAGGGCAGTGCCTCGACCACCGTCGACGGCCGCATGATCGACGCGGCGATGGCGAACGCCGCGCGCCGGGTCTTGGAGGCGGACGCGGCGTGGAAAAAGGCGGGATAGCGTTGGACGAGGGGAAAATGAAATGGCGCGAATCGCGGCACGTGCGCCTTATCATTTCTTGGCAGCGCCGAACGGCGCCGCGTTCTCCTCGAACAACTCAATGACGGTGCCGGGTTCGGACTCGTCGGTGAGCCCGACCGTGATGCGCTGGCCGTCGGAGGTACGCACGCTGGCGATGCGCCGCGGCTGCCAATCGGTCTGCCCGAGCATATGCCGGATGGTCGAAATCTCCTCCACCACGGCCTGGTAGAGCCGATCCTCTTCGAACGTGTCGCCGTGACAGCGCGAGCACAGGAGCCGCTGCGGAAAGAATCCCGTCCGGCATTTGACGCAGCGCCAGATTGCAACGCCCCGATTCATTCCACGCGCTCCAACACGGCGGCCGCGGCGGTGCCCCCATAGCGATATAGGGTCATGCCATATCCAGTCGTCACCGCGAGCCTTGCGCCCTCGACTTGGCGCGGGCCGGCGCGATGCTGCAATTGCAGCACCGCTTCCGAGATTCCATTCAGCCCGCCGGCGGGTCCTCCCGGCTGGCCGGCGGAGAGCATCCCGCCCCAGGTATTGAGGGGAAACCGTCGCTCGCCGATGTTGTGGCGCGCGAAGCGCGCGAGATCGTTGCCCGGGATCATGCCGAGATCGTTGAGCTGGGCAAACACCATGGTCGGGTAGTCGTCGTAGATCGAGGCGACATCGATATCCTCAGGGCCCACGCCGGCACCCCGCCACAGCTCGCCGGCGAAGGTGCTGATGCCGGTCTGTAGGCCGTCGCCCTCCTGATTGTCGTAGTTGAAGCTTGCGCGGTGGGCACGCACGCGCACGGGCGCGCGGCCGTCGAGGCAACGATCGGGATTGGCGATGACGATGGCCTGCGCGCCCGCGACCACCGGCACGCAGTCGTAGCGCGACAGCGGGTCGGCGACCAATGGCGCGGCGAGGTAATCCTCCATGGCCATCGGTGTGCGGTACACGGCGTAGGGATTGTGCGCCGCCCAGGCGCGCTGCGCGATGGCGAGGCGGCCGTAATCGGATTTTTGCAAGCCGTACGTCTTCATCTGCCGGCTGGTCACCAGCGCGTAGACGCCGTTCGGCCCGCCGTGGCCGAGCGGCGCCAGGTGCAATTGGGTCACGGCGTTGAAATTGGCCGCCACCTTGGCGTAGCCGCCGAGCCCGGTGGCATCCCCGCCCGCCACCAGGATCACCGACGCGGCGCCCGTTTCGACGGCACGCAGTGCGTGCCCCAGCATGTTCATGGCGGAGGAGCCGCCGTTGGTGTCCTGGACGAGCCAGCGCAACGACAAGCCGAGCTTCCAGGCGAGATCGATGGCGGCGTCCGGCGCGAGCGAGAACGAGGCGACCGCCATCCCGTCGACCTCGCGCGGGCCGATCGCGGCGTCCGCGAGCGCGGCGACGACTGCGTCGCGAATGAAGGTATGCGTCGACTGTCCCGGCTGCGGCCGGCGCGTATAGGCCGACTGTCCTACGCCGATGATGGCGGCATTCGTGTACATGATTTTGCCCGGCAGCGCGTTGAGAGGGATGGGTCCGGATGTTAGCCTCACTGTCATCGCCCGCGAAAGCGGGCGATCCAGCCACGGCCGATGATATCGGTCCCATCCCCGCGAAGCGCGAACAATGCTCACATGATCCGTGCCGCGATCGTAGGACTGGGACGCTGGGGGCGCTCGCTGGTCGCATCGGTGCAGGGCAAGAGCAAAGACCTGCGCTTCGTGCTCGCCCACACCCGCACGCGCGCGACGGCTGAAGACTTCTGCCGCAGCCAGCAGCTGGCGCTGGTCGACAGCTACGAGAAACTCCTCGCGGATCGGAATGTAGACGCGGTCGTCCTCGCCACGCCCCACAGCCTGCATGAATCGCAGATCATCGCGGCCGCCGCGGCAGGCAAGCACATCCACGTCGAGAAGCCCATCACGCTCGACCGCGCCAGCGCCGATCGGGCGGTCGACGCCGCGCGCAAGGCGGGCGTGGTGCTGGCGGTCGGCTACTGCCGGCGCTTCCATCCGTCCGTGGTGGAGGTGCGACGGCGTCTCGCCGAGGGACGGCTCGGCACCGTCATCTCCGTGGTGGCGCAGCACACCACCAGCACCGGTCAGTTCATCGCGCCGGACAATTGGCGAGCCGCGCCCGAGGAAGCGCCTGGCGGCGCGCTGACGGCCGTCGGCGTGCATGCGCTCGATCATATGATCGAATTCGCGGGCCGGGTGCGCGATGTGCGCTGCGTGACCGCCCGCAACATTCCAGGTCCCTCCGATGATACG
>DASWFH010000139.1:0-5726 GCA_036394355.1 Allostellaceae bacterium
ATCTCGAAATTCGATGCGCCGGTCGGCAAGGCCGTGCGCTTCGGCACGCTCGTCATCACCGTGCGCGCCTGCATCAAGCACCCGCCCGAGGAGGAGCCGGAGAGTGCCGCCTTCCTGCAGATCGACGAAGTGCGCCAGGGCGAGCGCAACTCTGTGGTGTCGCAACAGGTGTTCAGCGGCTGGATGTTCGCGTCGAGCCCGGCGCTCTCGGCGCTGGAGAACCCGATCTATGATGTCGGGGTGCTCGACTGCAAGACCGACACGACGGCGGCGCCGGCGAGCGGCTCGCGCGGCAAATAGGCCTGGACCTGCAGCGCCGCCATCAACCGGCGGTGATACTGCGCGCGCGAGATCTCAACCGCGCCGAACTGCTGCAAATGCCCGGTGACGAACTGCGTGTCGAGCAGGCGGAAGCCGCCGAGCCTAAGCCGCGCCACGAGGTGCGCCAGCGCCACCTTGCTGGCATCGGTGACGCGGCTGTACATGCTCTCGCCGAAGAAGGCGGCGCCGAGCGCCACGCCGTAGAGCCCGCCGACCAGCTCGCCGTCGCGCCACGTCTCGACGCTGTGCGCGAAACCCAGGCGATGGAGCGCCGCGTAAAGCCGCACGATCTCTTCATTGATCCAGGTCTTGGGCCGGTCGGGCATCGGCTCGGCGCAGCCGCGCACCACCGCCTCGAAGGCGCCGTCGCAGCGCACCTCGAAGATGTCCCGCCGCAGCGTGCGCGAGAGCCGGCGCGGCAGGTGGAACCCGTCGAGCGGTAGAATGCCGCGCTGCTCGGGATCGACCCAGAACACGTCCGGATCATCGGCTGCTTCCGCCATCGGGAAGATGCCGGCGGCATAGGCGCGCAACAGCAGTTCGGGGGTGAGCGCGATCATCGACGCAATGATGCCAGCATCAGCGCGGGCGCGCCACGAAGCTCTCGAGCCAGTGGATGTTGTAGTCGCCGTTGATGAAATCGGGTGCGGTGACCAGCCGCTGGTGCAGCGGGATGGTGGTCTCGATGCCGGCGATGACGTATTCCTGCAGCGCGCGGCGCAAGCGCATCAGGGCTTCGTTGCGTGTCGTGCCGTGGACGATCAGCTTGGCGACGAGGCTGTCGTAGTTGGGTGGCACGGTGTAGCCCTGGTAGAGCGCGCTGTCGACGCGCACGCCCAGCCCGCCTGGCACGTGGTAGCTGGTGATGCAGCCGGGCGAGGGCGCGAAGGTCTCGGGATTCTCGGCATTGATGCGGCATTCGATGGCGTGGCCGCTGAGCTTGATGTCGTCCTGCCGGTAGCCCAAGGGTGCGCCAGCGGCGATGCGGATCTGCTCGCGCACGAGGTCGAGGCCGCTCACCATTTCGGAGATCGGATGCTCGACCTGGATACGCGTGTTCATCTCGATGAAGAAGAACTCGCCGTCCTGGTAGAGGAACTCGATCGTGCCGGCGCTCTTGTAGCCGAGCTTGCGGATGGCGTCGGTGGCGATGCGGCCGAGCGCCTGGCGCTCGTTGACGTTGAGCGCGGGCGACGGCGTCTCCTCCAGCAGCTTCTGGTGCTTGCGCTGCAGCGAGCAGTCGCGCTCGCCGACATGGATGACGCCGCCCTGGCCGTCGGCGAGGATCTGCACCTCGATGTGGCGCGGCCGCCCGAGATAGCGCTCGAGATAGACCTCGCCGTTGCTGAAGAAGGCCTTGGCCTCGGCCTGCGCCGCCGGCACGGCGGTCTTGAGCTCCTCGGCGTTCTGCGCCACGCGCATGCCGCGCCCGCCGCCGCCGGCGGAGGCCTTGATCAGCACCGGGTAGCCGATGCGCTCGGCCGCTTCGGTGGCCTCGGCGACATCGGCGACGCCGCCGGCGGAGCCGCTTACGACGGGAATGCCGAGCTCGACCGCGGCGCGCTTCGCCGCCACCTTGTCGCCCATCAGCCGGATATGCTCGGGCGTCGGGCCGATGAACGTGAAGCCGTGCTCCTCGACCATCTGCGCAAAATTCGCGTTCTCGGAGAGGAAGCCCAACCCGGGATGGATGGCATCGGCGCCGGTGATGGCGGCGGCCGAAAGGATCGCGGGGATGTTGAGATAGCTGGCGCGCGCCGGCGGCGGGCCGATGCATACGCTCTCGTCGGCGAGGCGCACATGCATGGCGTTGTTGTCGGCGGTGGAGTGGACGGCGACGGTGCGGATGCCCATCTCGCGGCACGCGCGATGGATGCGCAACGCGATCTCGCCGCGGTTGGCGATGAGCACCTTCTCGAACATCGCCGCCGATCTACTCCAGCACGAGCAGCGGCTGGCCGTATTCGACAGGCGTGCCGTCGGCGACGAGGATCTGCGTCACGCGGCCGGCGCGCGGCGCCGGGATCTGGTTCATCACCTTCATCGCCTCGATGATGAGCAAGGGTTGGCCCTCGCGCACGGTGTCGCCGACCTTGATGAAGGGCAGCGCCTCCGGCTGCGGCGAGAGGTAGGCGGTGCCGACCATGGGCGACTTGAGCGCGCCGGGGAGATCAGCGGCGATGATCGGCGCCGCGGGCGCGGCCGCCGCCACCGCCGGCACCGCCAGCGTCACCGCAGCCGCGGGCGCGCCGCGCACCACGCGGATGCGTCGCTCGCCCACGGCGTACTCGATCTCGGTGAGCCCGGTCTCCTGCAACAGGGACGCCAGGGCGCGGACGAGTTCGCCGTCCACCGTCAGGTCTTTCGAATTCGCCATGCGGGAATTATGACTCCGTCAGTCGCGCTGGGTCTCGGCCGCGATGAGGCGCGCCATCGCGTTGAGCGCCAGCACATAGCCGTGGCCGCCGAAGCCGCAGATGATGCCCTGCGCGGCGGCGCTCACATAAGATGCGTGGCGAAAAGTTTCGCGGCGGTAAATATTGGAAAGGTGCACCTCGATCACCGGCAGCTCCGCCGCCTTGAGCGCGTCGAGGATGGCGATCGAGGTGTGCGTGTAGGCGGCGGCGTTGAGGATGATGCCATCGGCATTCTCGCGTGCCTCCTGAATCCAGTCGACCAGCTGTCCCTCGTGATTGGACTGGCGGAAATCGACCGAGAGGCCCAGCTCTGCCGCCTGCTCCAAGCATGCCTCCTCGATGTCAGCCAGGGTCTCGCGCCCGTAGGTCGCGGGCTCGCGGACACCGAGAAGGTTGAGGTTCGGCCCGTTGAGGACCAGGATCGTCGCTCCGGCCACGAACCGGCTCCTGCTGTTCGACGGCGCTTATAGCACGGAAGGGGAACCCGGCCAACGCGCGGTTCCGCCGGCCCTGGGCTCAAATCTCGACGTCTTCGTCGATGAAATCGCCGGCGGTGCGTGCTTCGAGCTTGCGCATGACGCCTTCCAGCACCTTGCGCTCATCGGGCGTCAAATCGGTGACGAGCTCGGATTCGACCGCCAGCGCCAGCGGCACGATCTGGGTGTAGACGGCGCGGCCAGCGGGCGTGAGGTCGAGGATGACGCGCCGACGGTCGTTGGCATCGGCGCGGCGGGTGAGGCGGCCGGAAGCGAGGAGGCGCGCCACGGCGCGGCTGACGCGCACCTTGTCCATGGCGGTGTGTTCGATTACACCATGCGCGGGCATCGCGCCGTAGCGGCCGAGCACCGCCATGGTGCGCCACTCCGGCGCCGAGAGCTGGAAGCGGTTAGCATAGACCCTGGCGACGGCGCGCGTCACCCGGTTGCCGATCACCGAAAGGCGAAACGGCAGGAAATGGTCAAGTTCGAACGGAGGCCCTGCCGCTGGTGCGGACCCCTTCGAGTTCGAGTTCATCAGGCGAACACGCGCAAAACGGGTGGCGATTTTTTGTGCATCACATGCGCCCAACAGCCGTTGTTCGTCAAGCCCATTGGTATCGGAGAGCAGGCATGAGCGACACCAGGCAGATGGGCGGCGTGGGCGGGTCGGGGCTGTGGGAAAATCCGATGGGCACGGATGGCTTCGAGTTCGTCGAATATACCGCGCCCGACGCGGCGGCGCTCGGCCGCCTGTTCGAGCGCATGGGCTTTGTCGCGACGGCGCGGCATCGCTCCAAGAACGTGATCCTCTACCGCCAGGGCGACGTCAATTTCGTGGTCAACGCCGAGCCCGAAAGCTTCGCCCAAGCCTTCGCCCGGCTGCACGGACCTTCGGTTTGCGCCGTCGCCTTTCGCGTGCGCGACGCGGCCAAGGCCTATAGCCGCGCGCTCGCGCAGGGCGCCCGCGCCGTCGCCGGTAAGGTCGGGCCGATGGAGCTCAACATCCCCGCCATCGAGGGGATCGGCGGCAGCCTGATCTACCTCGTCGACCGCTATGGCGACCACACCATCTACGACGTGGATTTCGTGCCGGTGCCCGGCGCCTTGCACAAGCCCCCGGGCGTCGGCCTCGGCTTCATCGATCATCTCACCCACAACGTCCACCAGGGGCGCATGGACGAGTGGGCCCGCTTCTACGAGAAGCTCTTCAATTTCCGCGAGATCCGCTACTTCGACATCGAGGGCAAGCTGACAGGCCTGCGCTCCAGGGCGATGACCAGCCCGTGCGGCAAGATCCGCATCCCGATCAACGAGAGCGCCGACGAGCGCTCGCAGATCGCCGAATACCTGGAGGCTTATCGCGGCGAGGGCATCCAGCACATCGCCCTCGCCACGCGCGACATCCATGGCGCGGTCGATAGGCTGCGCGGCCAAGGCATCGCCTTCATGGACGTGCCTGATACCTACTATGAGCAGGTGGAGGCGCGCCTCCCCGGGCACGGCGAGGATCTCGAACGCCTGCGCCGCAACCGCATCCTGATCGACGGCGCGCCGGCCGCAGGGGCCGGGCTGCTGCTGCAGATCTTCACGGCGACGATGATCGGGCCGATCTTCTTCGAGATCATCCAGCGCAAGGGCGACGAGGGCTTCGGCGAGGGCAATTTCCGCGCCCTCTTCGAATCGATCGAACTCGACCAGATCCGGCGCGGTGTCCTCGACCCGGACAAGCCGTCGCCCTGAGATCGCTCGCTTGACGCCTGGGGCCGGGCGGCGACACTGGATCAACGGCGACCCACAGGACCGATCCGCCATGAAGCTCTACGGCTATTTCCGCTCCTCCGCCGCCTTTCGCGTGCGGATCGCGCTCAATCTCAAGGGCATTCGTTACGAGCAGGCGGCGATCCATCTGCGCAAGAACGAGCAGCGCCGGCCGGATTATCTCGCGCTGCAGCCGCAGGGCCTGGTGCCGGCGCTGGAAACCGACGATGGCGACGTGCTGATCCAGTCGCTGGCCATCATCGAATATCTCGACGAGACCCAGCCGGAGCCGCCGCTGCTACCCGGCCATCCCGCCGGCCGGGCACGGGTGCGCGGGCTGGCGCAGGCAGTGGCGTGCGACATCCACCCGATCGACAATCTGCGCGTGCTGCGCTACCTGAGCCATGAACTGAGGCAGGACGAGAAGGGCGTCGAGGCTTGGTTCAATCATTGGATCAAGCTCGGCTTCGACGCGATCGAGCGCATCCTCGCCGAGGATGGGCAGGCGGGCGAGTTCTGCCATGGCGACGCGCCTGGCCTGGCGGATGTCTGCCTGGTGCCGCAGGTGTTCAACGCGCAGCGCTATCCGAGCTTCGACCTGCAGCCCTACCCGACGATCCGCCGCATCTTCGCCAATGCCATGAAGCTCGACGCCTTCGAGCGCGCCCGGCCCGAGAAGCAGCCGGACGCGGAGTAGGGATAGCGCCGGCCGGCGGCAAAGAAAAAGGGCCGCGGCGAACCGCGGCCCCTT
>DASWFH010000140.1:0-1803 GCA_036394355.1 Allostellaceae bacterium
GTACTCGTCGGGCACGCGCGCGGCGTCGGCGAGCGCCTCCTCGATCCGGCCGACCCGGGCGCGGCACAGCGCGCGCAGGAACGGGATCAGCGGCCAATAATGCGCGGTGTCGAGCTTCTCGGCGCGGTCGAGATCGTCGGCAGCGGCGGCGAAATTGCCGAGCCGCAGGTGATCGTCGGCGCGCGCCATGAAGGCGCCGGCCTCCTGCGGGCAGAGCGACACGACCTTGTCGCGGTCGGCGAGCGCCAGATGCGGCTCGCCCATGATGACGCGCACCACCGCGCGCATGTGGTAACCATGCGGATGATCGGGCTGCTCGGCGATGAATTCGGCGCAGAGCTTCAGCGCCTCCTCATAGCGCTGGCTCGCGCAGAGCGTGCGGACTTCTTCGAGATCCCGCGGCGTCATGAACATATCTGCTCCTCGTGCCGCGTGCCGCAGCCGCCAGGTCCGACCATAGGCTTGATTCTGCGCCGATCTGTTGTAGCTGTCGAGCGGTTGAGAAAGTGATAAGAAAAAGTGACCAGAAAACGGCACGCCCGAGCCGGTTCGGCGGAGGCGCAGACGCCGGCTGTTCTCGCTGGCGCATCCGTCCGCGCAGCACTTCAGGAGACGATTTCGAGATAACTTGCGGGCCGGTCGGTGCCGTGTGGGAAAGGCTGGGTGAATTCGAAGGTCACCGCGCCGGCGATCGTGCTCACCTGCCGCCCGTCCTCTGAGAGCGGCAGGCGCAGGCGATTGGCGGTGCGGGAGACGCCGGTGGTCGTGCTGTACCCGCCCCGCACGAAACACCGGTTTCTTGGCATCGCAGACCATGCGGTAGAAAGTGAGACCGAATTCGCTGCGGTCGTCCGACAGCAGCTCGTCGACGTGCTTGCCTAACGACCTACCATTCGGGTGGCGCCATCGCTACTGCTTGTCCTTGAGCGCCGCGATGGCAGCGGCGACCATCTTGTGCTGGTCGCTGTCGGCGGGGAGCAGCGGCAGCAGCCGCTGCCAGTAGCCGCTTGCCTCGGCGAGGCGGCGCTGCTGCGCCGCGGCGAGGCCGAGATACCACAGCGCCGCCGGCTGCTGCGGGTCGAGCGTGTCGACGCGCCGCCACAGCGCCACGGCGCGCTCGGGCAGCGGCACCTGCGGCGCGTGATCGACGATCAGCGCCTCGGCCTCGGCCAGCGGGATGCGCGGATCTTCGGGCTTGAGCCGCGCCGCCTGCTCATAGGCGTCGGCGGCTTTGTCGCGCTCGTTGAGCACGCTGTAGGCGCGGGCGAGCTTCATCCAGCCCTCGAAATCCTCGGGATCGGACTTCAGCTTGACCGCGAGCCCGTCGACCATGCCGCGGATCATCTGCTGGCGTTCCTCGGGCGTCATCTGCGCCGCCCGAGCCCTGTCCTCGGCGCTGGGTCCGGCGGGCGCGGCGAGGGCGGGCGCCGCCACGCCGGCGCTGCTCGCCGCGTCGGCGATGCGCGCGCGCAACCGGTCGCGCAGCTCCGGGTCCGCAACGTCCGCGGCGAGCTTCTGCCAGCTGTCGATGGCGGCCTGCGCGTTGCCGGCCTGCGCCTCGGCGAGCGCCAGATAATAGCGCGCCGCGGTGTCCTTCGGGTTGCGCGCCAGCGCCGCGGTGAAGGCCTCCTGCGCGCGCGGCGAGACGATGCCCTCGGCGGCGAAGACGAGCATCTCGCCATAGGCCGAGGCGACGTCGGGGCGGCTCTTGGTGAGCACCAGGGCCTTCTGATAGGCATTGGCGCTCTTCTGCCATTGGCCGAGCGTCGCCGCGCTGCGCGCCAGCAGCAGCCACTTCTCGGC
>DASWFH010000141.1:0-4457 GCA_036394355.1 Allostellaceae bacterium
AGGTCTACCAGAAGCCGGGCAAGCTCGGCGCCAAGGATAAGGAGACGATCGTCACCGGCCCGACCGGACTGGTGGAGGCGGTGATGGAGCTCGGGCCCAAGCAGGGCGACATCGCCCGCTACAAGGGCCTCGGCGAGATGAACCCGGAGCAGCTCTGGGAGACGACGCTCAATCCCGATGTGCGCACGCTGCTGCAGGTGAAGGTGCCGCACGCCGATCTCGCCGAGGAGACCTTCTCGACCTTGATGGGCGACCTGGTCGAGCCGCGCCGCGACTTCATCCAGGCCAACGCGCTGCAGGTTGCCAACCTCGACGTGTGAGCGCGCGCGGAGCACCGCCGCGCGCCACCGGCGGTTTCGCCGGGTGCTGGGATTCGCCCGCGATTCCACGGCTTTCCGTGGGGTTCAGATGAATTCTTTGTCATGGGGATAGGGAAAGGTAAGCTTGCTTATCATTAGGCAGAGGCCAGTGCAAAGCCTCGGCATAAGGAGAGCCCCATGAAACCGTCGACGAGCACTTTCCGCCGCATCGTCCGCAACGCCACGCTGGGTCTGGGCCTCGCCGCCATCGTCGGCGGCGCGTCCATGGCGCCGGCGCTGGCCGCCGACTATGGGCACCAGGACCGCCGCGATGCTTATTCGCACCAGGACCGGCGCTACGCCTATTCGCACGAGGATCGCCGCGATGTCCGCCAGCCGGTGTGGCGCGCGCATGAGCGCTGGGAGCCGCGCTATGCTTACGCCGCCCCGAGCTACGGCTACGGCTATGGCTACAGCTATGCGCCGGCGCCCGCTTACGTCGCGCCGCCCTCGCTCAACTTCGTCTTCCCGATCCGCTAGCGGCCAAGCACGTCGCTGATTGTCCCCTCGGCAAGAAAGCCCCGTCCTCGCGACGGGGCTTCTCTTGTCTGCCCGCGCGAAGCTGATTCCGAACGCTAGACCATACGGAAGGCGTCGCCGTCGCGCACGATGCGGCCAGCAGTGGGGGCCACGAAATGCGTGCCGATGAGCAGCACGGGCGTGCCGGCAAGGCGCGAGAACACGTCGCGGCGCGTGCGCTCGGCCCGCTGCGGATCGTCATCGGCGGTGGAGGACCATTCGGGATGCGCCATCTGGCACGGGTGATGGATGAAGTCGCCGCTGATCAGCGCCTCCTCGCCGCGCGATGCGATGCGCACGCTGACATGGCCGGGCGTGTGGCCGAGCGTCGGCATGAGCGTGACCTCGTCGCCGACGCGGTGGTCGGTCTCGACGAGATCGACCAGCCCGGCCTCGAAGACCGGCGCCACCGAATCGGCGAAGATCGGCCGGTGATGCTCGTGGTCGCGCTGCGTGCGCCAATACTCGAACTCGACGCGACCCATGAGGTAGCGCGCGCGCGGAAAGGTCGGAACCCAGCGCCCGTCGACCAGCATGGTGTTCCAGCCGACATGATCGACATGGAGATGCGTGCACAGCACGGTGTCGATTGACTCCCGCGGATAGCCGGCCGCGGCGAGGTCGGCGAGGAACGGGCCCTGCAGCTTGTTCCAGCGCGGGATCGGCCGGTTCTCCTTGTCGTTGCCGAGGCAGGTGTCGACGATGATGCGGCGCGTCGGCGTCTCCACCACGAGCGCCTGCACGGCCATGCGGAGCTTGCCGTTCTCGTCGACGAAATTCGGACGGAGCCACGCGATCGGCTGCACCGTCTCCGGCGTCGCTTGCGGCAGGATGAAACGCGTCCCGCCGCCCAATTCCAGCTCGACGATCTTGGTGACCGTCACCTCGCCGATGCGCCATCTGCCCATGTTCCGCTCCGCCGCTTCTCCGGCCCAAGCCTAGCACGCCCCTCGGTCGGCGCGGATTGCGTGGTTTGCCCCGGGGGCGCCGGCGTAGTATGCCGCCCGGCGCGGCCATGAGGGAAAACAGCATGCGGTTCTCGCCGCTGGTCGAGCGCGTCGCCGGCAAAGGCGCCGATGCCTGGCGCGTCCATTTCGACGCCGTCCGGCAGCGCGCCGCCGGGCACGACGTCATCCTGCTCACCGTCGGCGACCCCGACCAGGCGCCGCCGGCAGCGGTGATCGACGCCACGGTCGAGGCGCTGCGCCACCGCCGCACGGGATATTCGCCGATCATCGGCCTGCCGGAGCTGCGCGCTGCCATCGCTGCGCGCGTCGCCCGCCGCAGTGGACAGCATTGCGCCGCCGACAGCATCGCGGTGATCCCGGGCACGCAGGCCGGACTCTATTGCGCGATGCAGTGCATCGCCGGCGCGGGCGACGAGGTGGTCGTGCCGGAGCCGATGTACGCGACATACGCGGCGGTCGTCGGTGCGAGCGGCGCGCGCCTGGTCAACGTGCCGATGCGGCCGGAGACCGGGTTTCATCCCGATCTCGACGCGCTGGCCCGCGCCATCACGCCGCGCACGCGCGTGCTGTGGGTCAACAGCCCGCACAACCCGACCGGCGCCGTGCTGAGCCGCGGCGAGATCGAGACGGTCGCCGCGCTGTGCCGACACCACGATCTGTGGCTGCTGTCGGACGAGGTCTACGAGGACCTTGCCTTCGCCCGCCCGCATATCGGCGCCTGGAGCCTTCCCGGCATGGCCGAGCGCACCATCGTCGTCTCGAGCCTGTCCAAGTCGCACGCCATGCCCGGCTTCCGCATCGGCTGGATCGTCGGCCCGGCCGCGCTCACCGGCCATCTCTTCAACCTGGTGCTGTGCATGCTCTATGGCGGTCCGCCCTTCGTCCAGGACGGCGCCCTCGTCGCGCTCAAGCGCGACCTGCCCGAGGTCGCGGCGCTGCGCGAGGATTACCGGCGTCGCGCCGCGCTGCTTGCCGGCATTCTCGCGGCAGCGCCCCGTTGCCAGGTCGCGCTGCCCGAGGGCGGCATGTTCGTGCTGCTGGACATCCGCGCCACCGGCTTGAGCGCCGAGGAATTCGCGCGCGACCTCCTCGAGCGGGAGGCGGTCGCCGCCCTGCCCTGCGACGGCTTCGGGCCAAGCGCGGCCGGCCACCTGCGCCTGTCGCTCACCAGCGACGACGCCCGTCTCGACGAGGCCGGCCGGCGCATCCTCCGTTTTGCGCAGCGCCTCGCCGAGGCGCCGGCGGCAGCGCCAAGCTCGACGGATGCGGCACCGCTCCGATAGACTCGTGCCCATGGATCCGACGAACCCCGTCGCCATGCTGATCCCGCTGGGCGGCATCGCGCTGATCCTCGCGGCGGTGTGGCTCACCGGCGGCGCGCGCCAGGCGCGGCTCGACCGCGCGCTGGTGCTGCGCAGGCTCGACGAGGACCTGCCCGGCTTTGCCGCGGCGGCGGTGAGCATTGATGCCGATGCCGCGACCGCCATCGCCGCGACGGCCGACGGCGCGTCGCTCGCGCTGATCTTCGCCGCCGGCGACAAGGTCGTCGTGCGCCGGCTCGCCCCGCGCGACATAAGGCGACTCTCGCAGCAGCCGATGCGCGACGGCGTGCGCCTCGTCATCGAGACCGGCGATTTCACCCGTGGCCGCTTCGAGCTGCGGCTGTCATTCGCCGAAGCCGCGCGGTGGCAGGCGCGGCTGCCCGTGGCGGCGCGTGCCGCATGACGATCGAACCGAAGCTCGCCGATCCCGTGCAGCTGGCGATCCCCGCCTTCATCCTGCTGGTGCTGATCGAGATCGGCGTCGCGCGGCTGCGTGGCGGGGCGGCTTATGAGATCCGCGACACCGCGGCCTCGCTGGCGATGGGCCTCGGCAATCTCGTCATCGGCCTCATCCTCGCCACCGCGACCTATGTCGCCGCGAACTGGGTCTACCAGTATCGCCTGCTCGATCCGGGATATACTTGGTGGAGCTTCCTGCTCGTGCTCTTCGCCGAGGATCTCACCTACTACTGGTTCCATCGGCTCAGCCATCGCAGTCGCTTCTGGTGGGCGGCGCACATCAACCACCACTCCTCGCAGCACTACAACCTCTCGACCGCGCTGCGGCAGACCTGGACCGGCGAGCTGTTCCAATGGGTGCTGTGGCTGCCGCTCGCTCTCGTCGGATTCCCGCCGGCGCTCATCGTCTTCCAGAAGGGCGTGAGCCTGGTGTACCAGTTCTGGATCCACACCGAGACGATCAGGCGCCTGCCCCGGTGGTTCGAGGCGATGATGAACACGCCTTCGCATCACCGCGTGCACCATGCCACCAACCCGCGCTACCTCGACCGCAACTATGCCGGCATGTTCATCATCTGGGACAAGCTGTTCCGCAGCTTCGTCGCCGAGGACGAGCGCGAGCCGTGCCGCTACGGCATCGTCAAGAACATCGGCACCTTCAACCCGCTGCGCATCGCCTTTCATGAATGGGTGGCGATCGGCCAGGATCTGGCGCAGGCGCCGTCGTGGCGGGCGCGGCTCGCCTACGTCTTCGGCCAGCCGGGATGGTCGCCCGACGGCTCGCGCCAGACCACCGACGCGATCCGTGCCGCGTGGCGCGCCCGGCACGA
>DASWFH010000142.1:0-13631 GCA_036394355.1 Allostellaceae bacterium
TGTCGGGCTGGAGCAGCCCCGCGACCATGCGCAAGGTGGTCGTCTTGCCGGCGCCGTTGGGGCCGAGCAGCGTATAGAACTCGCCGGCATCGATGCGCAGGTCGAGCCCGGCGACGGCGGGCCGGTCGAAGCGCTTGGTGAGGCCGCGGATCTCGAGGGCGAAAGGAGGCACGGTTTGGCTCATCGACGCTGCGGCAAGGGAGGATGCCGTCCCGGAGGGGACGCTCGCCGCCAGCCTAGCCGGGGAGAAGTTTCAGCGTCGTGAATCGCGACCGGATCTTTCATGCTGGCGGCGGCAGCCGGGCCTTGCCCGCCGGTGGGATCCCGGGCTTATGATGACACGGATGCCCACCGCAAAGACGTGGGCACCGGGAGGAAAACCCATGAAAGAGCGCTTCCACATCTATATGCGCATCTGCCGCCAGAACGGCGCGACGACGCTGAACCACCCCATGTGGCTCAGGTGGATTCTGACGGGCAAGTAGCCGCCGGACGGCATGCCGACGACGATCCGGCGTTAGGGTGAGCCTGGACATTTCTGCCGGCCCGGATGGTCCGTGCTGGTCATGGGCCGCCGCGCGTCCGCGGCAGCCGCTACCCCGGGCCTCGAGAGCACACCCATGGCGGTGACCGTCGCCCCTGACCGGTTGCGCGATTTCGCCGCCGCCGTCCTGGCCGCGAGCGGTGTGCCGCAAGAGGACGCGGCGCTGTTCGCCGACAGCCTCGTCCAGGCGGATCTGTGGGGCCACCAGTCGCACGGCGTCCTGCGCCTCGGCTGGTATGTGGCGCGCATCGAGGCTCGCGTGATGCGCGCCGTAACACGCTCGGAGCGCGTGATCGACCTCGGCGCGGTCGCGGTCATCGACGGCCATGACGGCATCGGCCAGGTGCTCGCCGCCGAGGCCGCGCACGAGGCGATCACCCGCGCCAAAGCCCACGGCATCGCCGCCGTCGCCGTGCGCAACTCCAACCATTTCGGCACCGCCGCCTATTTCTCGCGCCTGGCCCCGGCCGCGGGCTGCATCGCCCTCCTTACCACCAATGCCAGCCCGGCGATGGCGCCGTGGGGCGCGCGCGAGAAGCTGATCGGCAACAATCCGTGGTCGCTGGCGGCACCCGCGGGGCGGCACGCGCCGATGATCCTCGACATCGCCAACACGGTGGTCGCGCGCGGCAAGGTCTACTTGGCGCGACAGCGCGGCGAGCCCATCCCGCCGGGCTGGGCGATCGACTCGGCCGGCGCTCCCACCACCGACGCGGTCGCGGCGATCGCCGGCATCATCCTGCCCATGGGCGAGCACAAGGGCTACGCCATCTCGCTGATGATGGACGTGCTGTCGGGCGTGCTCAGCGGCAGCGGCTTCGCCACTGATGTGCACGGCCCCTATCAGGCCGAGCGGCGCAGCGGCTGCGGCCATTTGATGATCGCGCTCGACGTCGCGCGCTTCATGCCGGTGGCGGAATTCGGCGCGCGCATGGAGACGCTCATCGCGACGATCCGACGCGCGCCGCTTGCCCCGGGTTTCGATCGCGTCTTCTATCCCGGCGAGATCGAGGCGGAGAACGACCGCGCGAACCGGCAGAGCGGCATCACCCTGCCGGACGACACCATCGCCGACCTGACGCGATTGGCGCGCGCGGCGTCGCTCGAGCGCGCGCTTCCCTTCTAAGTCGTCGGTATCGTCAGGGAACGCGAGCGATGAGACATGCGCATATTGGCCGCCCGGCGCTGGCCCTTGCCCTCGTTTGCAGCATCGGCGCCGGCGCAGCCGCGGCGCAAACGCGCGGCGCGCCGCTCGATCTCGGACCGGCGCAGTTGGCGGGCGACGAGGCAAGCTATCTTGACCTCGCCGCCGGCACGTTCGGCACGCGGCCCGGCCATGTCGCGCCCGATGCGGCTTCGGGCCGGGTCGAGCTGCGCTACGGCCGGAAGCTCTTCCATCTCGGCCCCACGCTGGGCGTGCTCGGCAACACCAAGGGCGGCGTCTTCGGCTATGCCGATGTCGTAATCACGCCGCTCGCCGGCGCCGGCGGCTATCACCACGGCCGCGGCGAGGATCTCGGCGGCACGTTCGAGTTCTGCCTCGGCCTCGGCGCCGCCTACGAGCTCGCCGGTGGCTCCCGCCTCGGGCTGCAATACGGCCACATCTCCAATGCCGGCAGCCACCGCATCAATCCCGGCGAGAACGAGCTGCTCGTCACCTACGGCCTCCCCCTCGGCTTCTGAGCGCCGGCATCGCGGGGGTAAGTTTTTGCTTGCGCTCGCACAATCGCGGCGACGATCCTAGGACATGGCCGCGACAGAGGAGGAGGCAGGCATGATCCACGTTCTCGCCATCGTCACCGCCAAGCCGGGCCAGCGCGAGGCGATCTTGCGCGAATTGCGCGCCAACATCCCCGCCGTCCGCGCCGAGAGGGGCTGCATCGAGTACGGGCCCGCAATCGACGCCGAAGGCATGGGCGGCTTCCAGACCAAGCTCGGCCTGGACAGTTTCGTCGTCATCGAGAAATGGGAAAGCACCGACGCGCTCAAGGCGCATGCCGCCGCGCCGCACATGGCTGCCCACGCCGCCAAGACCAAGGACATGATCGCCAGCCGCGTCATCCACGTCCTGTCGCCCGCCTGACGCGGTTATCCCTACCGGTAAATCTCGCAAATACAATATATTACGTCGATTCATTCGCCTTCTGCCGAAACCTTCTCCCGGCTGTCCCTGCGCACGCCCCAAGACGCGGCCGATGGCGGCATTTCGCCGGCGACGTCGCCGTTTCGCCGGCGATGCGCTCGCTGAGACGCCGCTCCACGCCGGGTGCATGCGCACCATGCGCAAATGTGTGGGTGCAGTAAGCGGGATCTGAACGCCGCCTTAACCTGCCTGCGTGTAATGAATCGCCTCCCGCCCAAGGCGGGACAACGAGAGTCGATCGAGCTGCGCAGCAGGAAAAGGATCGGAGCGATGTTGAAGAACCTTGCAGCCGCCGCAGCGGTCGTCGCGGCGGCGACGCTCGCAGCCAATACCGCGCGCGCCGCCGGTTTCGCACTTCAGGAGCAGGCGGACGGGCTGGCGGGAGCCGCCTATGTCGGCATGGGTGCCGCGGCGCAGGACGCGTCCACGGCATATTATAATCCGGCGGGAATGACCGCCCTCCCGCGCGCCGAGTTCGAGCTAGGCGCACGCTATATCGGCATCACCGCGTCGTTCCATAACGACGGACCGCTGCCACAGACCGGCGGGACGGGCGGCGATGCGGGGATGAAGCTCGCCGCCGGGTCGCTCTATTACGTCCACCCGCTCTCGCAGACGCTGTGGGCCGGCATCGCCTTCAATTCGCCCTTCGGCGTCGGCATCAGCTACCAGCCGAACTGGGCCGGGCGCTATTTCAACACTAAGGACCATCTCACGACCTACAACCTCAACCCGTCGCTCGCCTATAAGCTCGGCAACGGGCTGTCTGTCGGCGGCGGCATCGATTTCCAATACGCCACGCTGGGCTACAACACCGCGCTGAACAACGTGCTCGACGGTATGCCGGACGGCAGCTCGCGGCTCGACCTCAACGATTTCGCCGTCGGCTTCAATCTGGGCGCGCTGCTCGAGCCGCGGCCGGGGACGCGGATCGGGCTGACCTATCGCTCGCGCATACAGTACGACTTCACCGGCAGCGCCACGCTGAGCAATGTCGGCCCGACGCTCCACGCGCTGGGCTTCGCCGGCGACCGCGCCGCCTTGAAGCAGACGCTGCCGGACAGCGCCTCGCTCAGCCTTTATCAACAGCTGACGGCCCGGGCGGCGCTGCTCGGCGATGTCGGCTGGGAGCATTGGAGCCTGCTCAAGAGCTCCACCGTCTACTTCAGCGGCGGCGGCGTCGATGCGATCGCCCGCGATTGGCACGACACGTTCCGCGTCGGCCTGGGCTTCCAGTACAGCGTGGCCGACAATCTGCGCGTGCGAGTCGGCGCGTCCTACGACAGCTCGCCGACCAGTGCTAACACGCGCCAACCCGATCTTCCCATCGATCGCCAGATCCGCGCCGGCATCGGCGCCGAGTACGACGTGACGCCGGACATCGCCGCCGGCATCTCCTACGAGTATGTCGACCTCGGACGGAACGACATCGACATCGAGCAAACGCCGCTGACCGGCACGCTCATCGGCCATTACGACGAATATGCCCATGTCATCGGCGTGAACGCGCGGATCAAGTTCTGAGCGCGCCGGCGCGCGCTCGAAATAAGCCGTAGAATTAGCGTGTTAAGCTATGAAGTTCAGTTCGACCGGAGGGGCGCCGCGGGCGCCCCTTTCGTCTTTGCGCGGTCGAGGCAACGCAAGGCGCAATCATTCGACCGCGAACCGGCCATGCGGCAGCCTACCCACGCGACCGCGCGCCTGCTATCGTCTGGTAGAGCCGGAGCGGCAACCGCCGACAATGCCGGTTGAGTGGAGGAACCATGATCAAGCACGTTTATCTTGCCGCCGCCGTGACGCTGTCGCTGCCCTGGATCGGAACGCCGGCCGGGGCCGCGCCGCCGGCAACCGCCCTTCAGGTCGGGACAAGCTTCCCCGACGACTTCCCGGTCATCGAGAATTTCTATCTCGGCAAGCCGGTCATCGGCTTCGGCTCGGATGTCAGGCACGTGTCGCACGTTCCCGTCATCTTCCTGCACGGCAACAACGACAGCCCGTTCCCGACGGCGTGCAACCCCTTCGGCCATATCCACGACTTCGCGCAGTTCTTCCTCGACAGCGGCTACCGGCCGAGCGAACTGTGGGGCCTGGGATACCAGGGCGACCAATGCGACCTGCTGCAGGACGAGACGCACCGCTCGAGCGTCGCGCACACCACCGCCGCCGCCGTGCCGCTGCTGCGCCAGTTCGTGCACGCCGTGCTCAAATTCACCGGCGCCAAGCATGTCGACATCATCGCCCACAGCCTCGGCGTCACCGTGGCGCGCGAATGGATGCTGCAGGACAACGCCTTTAGCACCGTGCGCGCGCTGGTCGCGATCGACGGGCCCAACCACGGAATCATCAATTGCTCGCCCGATCCTGCCAATTTCTATCAGCTGCCGGCCAATGGCGGGTTCACGCCGAACAGCGCGGTGTGCGACGAATACGGCTCGGACCACACGCCGCTGCTCTCGGTCCTCAACGGCGCCGGCGAGACCCCCGGCCCGACGCGCTATCTGGTGCTGCGCAACATCTTCCGCGCCGCGCCGGAGAGCGGCGATTTCGTCTACTTGTCCGCGCAGGACGGCGCGCTGCCCGGTGTGCCCGCCGAAGACCGCGACGGCAAGCCGCACGATTTCTCCGGCAGCGCGCTCCTCGCCGGGGCGACGACGATCGATCTCAGCGGCCAGGGGCAGTTCGATCCTGTGCTCGGCACCGCGCATCTGGGCATCTTGAATTCGCCCACCTCGCGGCAGGCGGCGCTGCAGTTCCTGCAATCGCTCGGCCGCGACAGCGACGACTAGCGCCGCGGCGCACGGACGAAACGAAACGGTGTTCGCGGCGTTTGCCCTGCGAAAGGAACGCCATGAGCACATCCACCAGCGAGCTGCCCACGCTGCACGATCTTGCCGAGCGGTGCCGCGAGATGGCGGCGCGGGCGCGCAAGACACAGCAGCGGAACTACCTGCTGGCGCTGGCCGAAAGCTACGAGGAGAAGGCCGCCGAACTGGAGCGGCGCCGCCCGGTCGCTTGAGCCCCCCGCCCCGGATGCGGCGCCGCGCGGCGAGTCTTCGCTCGCACGCTTCAGCCATCGAGCGCGGGTGAGCTGCGCCGGCTCCCGTCAGCCGCGTCCGACGAACGGCATCTTGGTCGCCATGATCGTCATGAACTGCACGTTGGCGTCGAGCGGCAGGCTCGCCATGTAGGCGACTGCGCTCGCCACGTGCCGCACATCCATGCGCGGCTCGACCTCGACCGAGCCATTGGCCTGCTGCACGCCCTTGGTCATGCGGTCGGTCATTTCGGTCGCGGCGTTGCCGATGTCGATCTGGCCGCAGGCGATGTCGTATTTGCGGCAATCGAGCGAGGTCGATTTGGTGAGCCCGGTGATGGCATGCTTGGTCGCGGTGTACGCCACCGAGTTCGGCCGCGGCGCGTGCGCGGAGATCGAGCCGTTGTTGATGATGCGCCCGCCGCGCGGCTGCTGCGCCTTCATGATCTTGATCGCTTCCTGGGTGCAGAGGAACGCGCCCGTGAGGTTGGCGTCGACCACCGTCCTCCACTGCTCATAGCTGAGCTCCTCCAGCGGCACGGCAGGCGCTCCGGCGCCGGCATTGTTGAACAGCACGTCGAGCCGGCCGAACGCCTCCTTGACGGCAGCGAAGAGCGCCCTGACCGCGGCGGGGTCGCCGACATCGGTCGGCGCCACCAGCGTGCGTGCGCCGGCGGCCTTGGCCTGCTCGGCGGTCGCCTGCAGCGCGTCCTTGCGGCGCCCGGCAAGCGCCACGGCATAGCCGTCCTTGGCGAGCGCGAGCGCCACCGCGCGGCCGATCCCGCTGCCCGCGCCGGTGACGATGGCGGTTTTGTTTCCCGAGCTCATGCCAGATCCCTCCCTGTCGCATAATGCGGCCCGTGGACCGCGCTCGCGCAAATGTTAGCGCACACGCCGGGGCGGGCCTATGGGTGACTCTTTCGGCCGGGCGACCGGCGCTTCCCGTCCGTCTAGGGGGATCACCCTTGCCTCCCCTCGCCGCTGAGCTATTGTCGGCAGGCGACACAAAACACCAATATCAGCGGGAGGAAGAATGTCGCAAGCGGTCCGCTATGAGCGGCGCGGCAGCGCCGGCATCATCACGGTCGACAATCCGCCGGTCAATGCCCCGTCGCAGGCGGTGCGCCAGGGCCTGATGGACGCGCTAGCGCAAGGCCGGAGCGATGGCCAAGCCAAGGCGCTCATCGTCATCGGCGCCGGGCGCACCTTCATCGCCGGCGCCGACATCAAGGAGTTCGGCCGGCCCTTGGCGCCGCCCGACCTCAACGCGGTCATCGGCGGGCTCGAGAGCAGCGCCAAGCCGACCATCGCCGCGATCCACGGCACGGCGCTGGGCGGCGGGCTCGAAGTGGCGCTGGGCTGCCATTACCGCGTCGCGGTCCCATTGGCCCAGGTCGGCCTGCCAGAGGTCAAGCTCGGCCTATTGCCCGGCGCCGGCGGCACGCAGCGCCTGCCGCGCCTCATCGGCGCCAAAGCCGCGCTCGACATGATCACGTCAGGCGATTTCGTGCGCGCGGCGCCAGCCAAGGCGCTCGGCATCATCGACGAGATCGTCGAGGGCGACCTGCTCGAGGGCGCCCTCCGCTTTGCCGAGAGCGCGGCCGCGCGCGGCATCGCGGGACGGCGCATCCGCGACCGCGACGACAAGCTCGCCGATGCCCGCGGCAACGCGACACTCTTCACCGACTACCGCAGCGCCGTCCGGAAACGCGCGCGCGGCCAGGAATCGCCGCTGCGCTGCATCGATGCGGTCGAGGCGGCGGTGAACCTTCCCTTCGACCAGGGCCTGAAACGCGAACGCGAGATCTTCGAGGAGCTGGTGACCTCGACCCAGGCGCGTGCGCTGATCCACGCCTTCTTCGCCGAGCGCGAGGCGATGAACATCCCGGACGTGCCGGCGGACACGCCGACGCGCCCCATCAAGAGCGCGGCCGTCATCGGCGCCGGCACCATGGGCGGCGGCATCGCCATGAATTTCGCCAGCGCCGGCATTCCCGTGACGGTCATCGAGACGGCGCAAGACGCGCTGGAGCGCGGCCTCGACGTGGTGCGCAACAACTACGCCGGCACCGTCGCCAAGGGCCGGCTCGACCAGGCGGCCATGGACAAGCGCATGGGCCTGATCAAGGGCTCGCTCGACCTCGCCGCGGTCAAGGACGCCGATGTCGTCGTCGAGGCCGTGTTCGAGGAGATGGCGATCAAGCAGGAGCTCTTCGCCAAGCTCGACAGGCTGGCCAAGCCTGGCGCCGTGCTCGCCACCAACACTTCGAGCCTCGACATCGATGTCATCGCCGGTGTAACCGGCCGGCCGCAGGACGTGATCGGCACGCATTTCTTCAGCCCGGCCAACGTCATGCGCCTGGTCGAAGTGGTGCGCGGCGCGAAGACCGCGAAGGACGTGGTCGCCACGGCGATGCGGCTCGGCAAGACGCTGGGCAAGGTGCCGGTGCTGGTCGGCGTGTGCGACGGGTTTGTCGGCAACCGCATGATCTTCCAGTACGCGCGCGAGGCCGAGTTCCTGCTCGAGGAAGGCGCGCTGCCCTGGCAGGTCGACAAGGCGCTCACCGATTGGGGCATGGCGATGGGCGTCTTCGCCATGGGCGACATGGCCGGCAACGATGTCGGCTGGCGCATCCGCAAGCAGCAGGCGGCGAGCCGGCCCAATGACCGGCGCTACTCGCATCTCGCCGACCAGATCTGCGAGATGGGTCGCTTTGGGCTGAAGACCAATGCCGGCTGGTACCGCTACGACAAGGGCAGCCGCACGCCGCTGCCGGACCCGGAGATCGAGAAGCTGATCCTCGCGGAGTCGAAGCGGCTCGGCGCGACGCGCCAGCGGATCGCCGACGACGAGATCGTCAAGCGCACCATCTACGCGCTGGTCAACGAGGGCGCCAAGCTGCTCGAGGAGGGCATCGCGCTGCGTTCCTCCGACATCGACATCATCTACATCACCGGCTACGGCTTCCCGGCGTGGCGCGGCGGGCCGATGTTCTATGCCGACACGGTCGGGCTCGACCAGGTGCTGGCGGATGTGCAGCGCTTCCACCGCACGCACGGCTACTTCTGGCGCCCGGCGCCGCTCCTGGGGAGGCTCGCGCGCGAAGGCAAGCGCTTTTCCGATGTCGGAGCACGGAAATGATGGGCTGCATCGACATTGTGCGTCCTTCGAGACGCCCGCTTCGCGGGCTCCTCAGGATGAGGCCATACCTAGTCTCGCCTCACCCTGAGGAGCCGTGCTGAGCTTGCGGAAGCACGGCGTCTCGAAGGGCGCACGATCATTATGCAGCCAACGCCTGAAGCCCAGGCTTTGAGCCAAGAAAGGGACCGTCCCATGGAACTCACCTACACGTCCGAGGAAAATGCGTTCCGCGAGGAGGTGCGCGGCTTCATCCGCGGCAACCTGTCGGCCGACATCCAGGACAAGGTGCTCAATGGCAAGCATATGGGGCGCGAGGATTTCCTGCGCTGGCACCGCGCGCTGCACAAGCAGGGCTGGGTCGCGCCCAACTGGCCCGTCGAACATGGCGGCACTGGCTGGACGCCGGTTGAGCGCCACATCTTCGAGGACGAGGCGGCCGAGGCCGGCGCGCCGCCGGTCATCCCCTTCGGCGTCACCATGTGCGGGCCGGTGGTCATCCGCTTCGGCAGCGACTGGCAGAAGCAGTATTTCCTGCCGCGCATCCTCTCCGGCGAGCATGTTTGGTGCCAGGGCTTCTCCGAGCCCGGCTCCGGATCCGACCTCGCGTCGCTGCGGACGCGGGCGGTGCGCGAAGGCGGCGATTACATCGTCAACGGCCAGAAGATCTGGACGACGTCGGCGCATTTCGCCGACTGGATCTTCAACCTCGTGCGCACCGATCCCGGCGCCAAGAAGCAGCAGGAGGGCATCTCCTTCCTGCTCATCGACATGAAGACGCCGGGCATCACGGTCCGGCCGATCGTCACCATGGATGGCGGGCGCGAGGTCAATGAGGTGTTCTTCGACAACGTCAAGGTGCCCGCCAAGAATCTCGTCGGCGAGGAGAACAAGGGCTGGACCTACGCCAAGTTCCTGCTCGGCAACGAGCGCACCGGCATCGCCCGCGTCGGCGCCTCGAAGCGCGAGCTCAAGCGCTTGAAAGAGATTGCCGCCAACGAGCGCGAGGGCGGCCGCCCGCTGGTGGCGAGCCCGCGCTTCCGCGACAAGATCGCTGCGCTCGAGGTCGAGCTGATGGCGCTGGAGATCACCAATCTGCGCATGATCGCGTCGATGCGCGGCGGCAAGGGGCCGGGCGCGGAGAGCTCGATCCTCAAGATCAAGGGCTCGGAGATCCAGCAGCGCCTGAGCGAGCTCGCCATGGAGGCGGTCGGTCCCTACGCCATGCCGTTCCAGCGCGAGGCGCTCGAGGAAGGCTGGAACGAGGAGCCGATCGGCCCCGATTACGCCGCGCCGCTCGCACCGCATTACTTCAACTACCGCAAGACCTCGATCTATGGCGGCTCGAACGAGATCCAGAAGAACGTGATCGCCAAGATGATGCTGGGATTGTGAGGCGGCGCCATGGACTTTGATTTCAGCGAGGAGCAGCGGCTGCTCGACGAGACGGTGCGGCGGCTGGTGAAGGACGAGTACGGCTTCGAGAAGCGCAAGGGCTACAAGGCCTCGCCCGAGGGTTTCAGCCGCAAGCTGTGGCAGCGCTATGCCGATATCGGCCTGCTCGGCCTGCCTTTCGCCGAGAGTCACGGCGGCTTCGGCGGCTCGGCGGTCGACAGCATGATCGTGATGGAATCGTTCGGCCGCGGCCTGGTGCTCGAGCCCTATCTCGCCAGCGTCATCCTCGGCGGCGGGCTCGTCTCCGCGACCGGCAGCGCGGCGCAGAAGCAGGCGATCCTGCCGCAGGTCGCCGCCGGCAAGCTCATGCTCGCCTTCGCCCATGGCGAGCGCCAGTCGCGCTATGCGCTGGCCGATGTCGAGACGCGCGCCGAGCGCGACGGCGGCGGCTATGTGCTGAGCGGGGAGAAGGGCGTGGTGCTGCATGGCGACGGCGCCGATCAGCTCATCGTCTCCGCGCGCACCGGCGGCTCGAGCCGCGACAAGAACGGCATCAGCCTCTTCCTGGTCGACCGCAAGGCCAAGGGCGTCGGCACCCGCGGCTATCCGACTGTCGACGGCTTGCGCGCCGCCGAGGTCGCGCTCGACCAGGTGCGCGTTGGCGCCGACGCACTGTTGGGGTCGCCCGGCGAGGCCTATGGCGCGATCGAGCATGCCGTCGACCGCGCCATCGCCGCGCTCGCGGCCGAGGCGGTCGGTATCATGGAGGTGCTCAACGCGACGACGCTGGAGTATCTGAAGACCCGCAAGCAGTTCGGCGTGCCGATCGGTTCGTTCCAGGTGCTGCAGCACCGCATGGCGGACATGGTGCTCGAGCACGAGCAGGCGAAATCGCTGGTGATCCTCGCCGCGCTCTCCGCCGACGGTGTCGACGCCAGGGAGCGGCGGCGCGTCATCTCCGCTGCCAAGGTGCAGATCGGCAAGTCCGGCCGCTTCATCGGCCAGCAGGCGATCCAGCTCCACGGCGGCATCGGCATGACCGACGAATACACCGCCGGCCATTATTTCAAGCGTCTCACCATGATCGCGCAGAGTTTCGGCGACGAGGACTACCACCTCGACCGCTTCGCCGAGGTGACGCTGCCGACGGCGTGACCGCTCCGAATCCGGCACCGCCCTGCTTCGTCATGGCCGGGCCGGCCGAAGGCCGAGTCCCGGCCATCCATGTCTTGCGGACGCAAGAAGAAAGACGTGGGTGCCCGGCACAAGGCCGGGCACGACGACCCGGAGGTGTCGAGGGCACCCACTCTTGCAACTGATTGCGCTCAACCGGACAGGCGCGGTCTCGCCGCCGCGCATCGGCCGTCGGCTCAGCCGACGAATTCCTCCTTCACCCGCACCTCGCAGTGATCGGCCTTGAAGTCGTTGACGAAGAAGGGCTGCAGCGCCGGCAGCACCTTGCGGCGGAAGAAGTCGCTGGACTCGTAGCGCTCCAGCGCCTCGGTCGATTCCCAGAGGCTGACCGAATAGCCGGCATCGGGATCGCCGATATCGCGCGCGAGCCAGCGCCCCTTGAGGCCGCGGATGTTCTCACGGCCGGGCCGCAGCACGTTGTTGTACGCCTCCTCATATTGCTCCCACTGACCCGGGCGAACCTTGCCCCAGACGATACGCATGTACATGCGGGCCTCCTGCCGATGTCTCTTGTGAAAACACCTGGGACGGACATTCGCTCAAAACAGGCCCTGCGCGCACGAGGGTGCCGCGATGGCCGCGCCGACGGCACAATCGGTTCGCCTTGCCCCCACCGGAGCGCATGCTATGACGCGGCTCCATGCTCACCGTCTCCGACATCACCTACCGCATCGGCGGCCGGACCCTCCTCGAAGGCGCCTCGGTGCAGATCAATGCCGGCTGGAAGGTCGGGCTGATCGGCCGCAACGGCACCGGCAAATCGACCTTGCTCGACCTCATGCGCGGCGTGCTGCAACCCGATGGCGGCGAGATCGCGCTGCAGAAAAACGCGCGCATCGGCTTTCTCGCCCAGGAAGCGCCGGGCGGCGAAGAGACGCCGCTCGAGGCGGTGCTCGCCGCCGACGAGGAGCGCGCGCGGCTGCTGGACGCGGTCGACACCGCGGCTTCCGGCGCGGTGTCGACGCACGACCTCCACGCGGCGGAGATCCACGACCGGCTCAACGCCATCGACGCGCATGGCGCGCCGGCGCGCGCCGCCGGCATCCTCGCCGGGCTCGGCTTCGACCACGCGGCGCAGCGGCGGCCGCTGTCGTCCTTCTCGGGCGGCTGGCGCATGCGCGTGGCGCTCGCGGCGGCGCTCTTCGCCGAGCCCGATCTGCTGCTGCTGGACGAGCCGACCAACCACCTCGACCTCGAGGCGGCGCTGTGGCTCGGCGAGTTCCTGCGCCGCTATCGCCGCACCCTCGTGCTGGTGAGCCATGACCGGCAGTTCATCGACGACATCGCCGACCACGTGCTGCACCTCGCCGAGCGCCGGCTCACGCTCTACAGCGGCGGCTACGAGGCCTTCCTGCGCGCGCGGCGCGAGACGCTCGCGCGCCAGCAGGCGCTCGCCGCCAAGCAGGAGACGCAGCGCAAGCATCTGCAGGCCTTCGTCGACCGCTTCCGCGCCAAGGCGACCAAGGCGAGCCAGGCGCAGAGCCGCCTCAAGATGCTGGCGCGGCTCGAGCCAGTGGCGCTCGCCGCGGCCGAGCCGCCGGTGCGCTTCGACTTTCCCGATCCGGGCGAGCTGGCGCCGCCTCTCCTCACCCTCGACGGCGTGGCGGTGGGCTATGCGCCTAGCGAGCCGGTGCTGCGCCGCCTCGATCTGCGCCTCGATCCCGACGACCGCATCGCGCTACTGGGCGCCAACGGCAACGGCAAGTCGACGCTGGCGCGGCTCATCGCCGGCCGCCTCGCGCCGATGGCCGGTCACGTCGCGCGCGCGCCGCGGCTGCGCTGCGGCTTTTTCGCGCAGCACCAGATCGAGGAGCTCGATCCCGCGGGCAGCGCCTTCGACCATCTGGCGCGGCTCATGCCGAAGGCGAGCGCCGAGACGGTCCGGGCGCGGCTGGCGCGGTTCGGCTTCGGCGAGGAACAGGTATTCGTGCGCGCGAGCGACCTTTCGGGCGGCGAGAAGGCGCGGCTCAATTTCGCGCTCATCACCCATGAGGCGCCGCCGCTGCTCATCCTCGACGAGCCGACGAACCACCTCGACATCGAGGCGCGCGAAGCGCTGGTTGCCGCGCTCAACGACTTCGCCGGCGCGGTCGTCATCATCAGCCATGACTGGCATCTGCTCTCGCTGACCGCCGACCGGTTGTGGCTGGTCGCCGAGGGCACGGCGCGGCCGTGGGACGGC
>DASWFH010000143.1:0-2054 GCA_036394355.1 Allostellaceae bacterium
GATCTGCTTCGGCTCGTAGGGCGCGCCGCTTTCCTCGGCGCCGATATGCGACGCCATCGAGCAGGCGCCGGGGCTGTAATAAAGCGTCAGCATGAGCGAGACCCTCCCATCAGGTGCTGTCGGATGGGCGCGATCTTGCCGCGCCGAGAAGCCGCTGTCCACGCGTTATTGCCAACGCACGTTGCCGATTCCGTCGCCCACAGCATCAGCGTGTATCCGCGCTGATCGAGGCACGACCGGAAGATATCGTTAGCGCGGCGTCAACCATGACGCTTGCTGCGGTCTCGTTTGCGGCGTCGTTGCACCATTGTCGCGCACGAGAACAGGACGGCAAACGCGCGCTGCGTCGAATGCCGCGCCACATCGCTCGCACTCGCCTCAACTTGTCGGCGATCCTGTTTGCCACATCTGTGCCACGAGCTTACGGTGCCTGATGAGAGTCGGGGCAAGGAACAAAATTTTATGAAAATCCTGCGCATCTTCGGGCCGATGGGTCTGGGACTGCTGCTGCAAGGATGCGCCGCCGCGGCGATCGGGGTCACCTTGGCCACCGCCGGCGCGGGCGCCGGCATGACCGCCGGCGTCGAGCACACGCTCAACGGCATCGTCTACAAGACTTTCTCCGCCCCGGCCAACGAGGTTCGCTTCGCCACGCTGAAGACGCTCGACCGCATGGGCATGCCGCTGACCGACGACGAGACGACCGAGACCGGCTGGAAGCTGAGCGCGTCGGCCAAGGACCGCTCGGTCGACATCGAGCTGCAGAGCCTGACCGATACGGCGACGCGCATCCGTGTCGTCGCCAATGAAGGCATGATCTTCTTCAAGGACAGCGCGACCGCGACCGAGATCATCCTGCAGACGGCAGAGACGCTGCAGGACGACGCCGCCACCGCGCGCGGCGAGCGCCGCAGGAAGGCGTCGGCCCAGTGATCGCCAGGACCCCTCTGCTCATCGCCGCGACGTTGCTGGCGCTGGCGGCCCCGGCTTGGGCCCAGTCCGAAGGCAGTATGGGATCGCAAGGCACCGTCGCTGCTCCGCCGACGCCACCCAAGTCCAGCAACTTCGAGAGCCTGTCGGCGGGCGACCGCAAGATCGGGCGCGCGCTGTTCCTGGCGCAGCGCCCGACCGCGACCGGGCCGGCGCCGCTGAGCCTCAACCAGATCGCCGACCTCAAGGCGCGTAGCACCTGGGCCAAGGTATTCAACCAGATGCAATCGCGCGGCCTGCTGCAGGCGAAGACCCTGGGCCAGATCGTCAACGGCTACGAGCGCCAGCACGGCGACGCCCGCCCGCCGGCGCGCTCCGGCGCGGCCGGCGGCTCGCCGACCCTGGTGACCGGCGGGAACGGCTCGGTGACCGCCTCGAGCGAGCGCGGCGGCATCGCCCATGGCGGTGACGTCGTCGGCGAGACCGGCACTCCCGACCTCGCCGCGGCCAATCGCGCCGATCGTCCCGCTCGTCCCGCCTCGGTCGACAGGCGCGGCCGCTAGCCGACCGCCTGCGAGGCGGCGTTGCGGCGCCACTCGCCCTCTCGTCAGCGCCAGCCCGCTTCAGTCCCGGCCTATTGGTCGAGCCAGACCTCGGTCAGATCCTGCTCGAGGTAATGGCTGGGCGTGAGGTGCCAGCCCTTGACCGCGGCCGAGGTGGCGACGATGCGGTTCCACCACAGGAAGGGCACGGCGTAAGCCTCGGTGAGCGCATGGCGCTCGAACTCGCGCACCATCCGGGCGCGCTGGCGCGGGTCGGCCGTCACCGCCTGCCCGACATAGAGCCCGTCGAGGAAGCGGTCGGTCGAGCCGGCGTAATTGCTGGGCGACAGGTCGGTCGAGACGTATTTGGCGAGCTGCAGGGTGGGGTCGTCGAAATAGTCGCCGGCGAAGTCGATGGCGACCGTGAATTCATGCTTCTGCAGCGCCGCTTCCCAATCCTTGGTGGCGAGCTTGTCCTGGCTCGCCTCGACGCCGATCTCACGCCAGGCGGCGATGATGTAATCGGCCGCGGGCCCATAGGGCATGGCGATGTCGCGGTTGACGAGCTTGATCTTGAGCCCG
>DASWFH010000144.1:0-1816 GCA_036394355.1 Allostellaceae bacterium
CGCGTCAAGAGCGTGCTGCGGCGCGCCTCGAGCCGGGCGCAAACGGAGAAGCCGGGCGGGGCGCGTGCCCGCGCCCGCTTCGCCGGCTGGCACCTCGACCTCTCCACGCGCGAGCTGGTATCGCCCGACGGCGGCGAGGTGCGGCTCACCACCGGCGAGTTCGATCTGCTCGCCGCCTTCGTCAACAACGCCAATCAGGTGCTGAGCCGCGACCGACTGCTCGACCTCGCCCGCAACCGCGAGGCCGGGCCGTTCGACCGCACCATCGACGTGCAGGTCGGCCGGCTGCGCCGCAAGCTCGAGCCCGACCCGCAGAACCCGACCATGATCAAGACGGTGCGCGGCACCGGCTATATCTTCACCCCGACCGTCGACGTGAGCTGAACCGGCCGCTCTCCCAGGAACGCCGGCGCGTTGACGAGCCGCTCGGCCACCCGCCGCACCATGTCCGCCCACCTTCCTCGTTGGCTTCTCCGCCGTGCGGGCAATCGCGCATTTCGCGCGGCGGCAGCGCGCGGTTGACGGCGCGCAGGCTGGCCCACAGAGTGAGCGGCGATGACCGCTCCGCCGTTGCCGCACGATCGTCACGCCACCAAGCGGTCGACGGTTCTGCCTTATCTGCTGTTGTCGCTGTGCTCGCTCATCTGGGCGGGCAATTGGGTGGTCGGCCGCGCCATTCGCGACACCGTGCCGCCGGCCTCGCTCGCCTTCTGGCGCTGGAGCATCGCCGCCCTGATCCTCGCGCCGATCGTGCTGCCGCGCCTCAAGGGACAGGGCCGCGTGCTGCTGCGGCACTGGAAGGTGCTGGTGCTGCTGGGCGGCACCGGCATCTCGCTCTTCCAGTTCCTGGTCTATACCGGGCTGCGCTACACCAACGCGGTCAACGCCATGCTCATGAACTCGGCGCTGCCGCTGTTCATGGTGCTCGTCGCCTGGCTCATCGACCGGCAGAAAGTGACCGCCCGCCAGGTCGCGGGCATGGTGGTGTCGTTCTGCGGCATCCTCGTCATCATGAACCGCGGCGACTGGTCGACCTTGCGCGATTTCGACTTCAACCCGGGCGACCTCGTCATCCTCGCGGGGCTACCGGTCTGGGGCGTCTACTCCGTCATGCTGCGCCGCCGCCCGCGCGAGCTCGACGGGCTCAGCTTCATCTTCGTGTTGTCCGTCATCGGCGCCGCGTTTCTTGCCCCGGCCTATGCGCTCGAGAGCCGCCTGCTGCAGCCGGCGCGGCTCACCTGGAGCGCGGTCGGCGCCGTGCTCTACGTCGCGCTGTTCGCCTCGATCGCCGCCTATCTGTGCTGGAACCGCGGGGTCGACATGGTCGGGCCGAACCGCGCGGGCTTCACCCAGCACCTCATCCCCGCCTTCGGCACGGCGCTCGCGGTGATCTTCCTCGGCGAGGAGGTGCACCTGTTCCACGCCGTCGGGATCGCCACCATCCTGCTGGGCGTGTGGCTCGCCAGCGTGCGCGGGCGCTGAGCCTGCCCAGCTATTCCGCCGCCGTCCGCGCCGAGCCCGCCTCGCCGTAACCGCCGCCGCCGGGCGTCTCGAGGACGAAGACATCGCCGGGCTCGACCGCGACCGTGTGCGTCGCGCCGAAATCCTCGCGTCGTCCATCGGCGCGCTCGACCCAGTTGCGCCCGAGCGCGCCAGGCTCGCCGCCGGCGAGGCCATAGGGCGGCACGCGGCGGTGGCTGGAGAGGATGGCCGCGGTCATCGCCTCGCGGAAGCGCAGGCGCCGCGCCACGCCGTCGCCGCCGCGATGCCGCCCGCGCCCGCCCGAGCCGCGGCGGATGGCGAAGCTCTCGAGCAG
>DASWFH010000145.1:0-3970 GCA_036394355.1 Allostellaceae bacterium
CTCTTCGCCAACATCGCCGCCGGCGCCAAGCCGCTGATGGAGCTCGCGGCGGAGGCGTTTTAAGCTGAAGCGAGGCGCTGCCGGACTCGCCCTTCGAGACGCGGTCCTGCGGACCGCTCCTCAGGGTGAGGATGAATAGAATCGCCTCACCCTGAGGAGCCCGCGAAGCGGGCGTCTCGAAGGGTGAGTAGGGCCGCCGCACGAATGCGGAAGGGAGGCATCATGGTCGATCTCAAGGGCAAGACCCTCTTCATCTCCGGCGGCTCGCGCGGCATCGGCCTCGCCATCGCGCTGCGCGCCGCCCGGGATGGCGCCAATGTCGTGATCGCCGCCAAGACCACCGAGCCGCACCCGAAGCTGCCGGGCACCATCTACAGCGCGGCCGAGGAAATCGAGCGCGCCGGCGGCAAGGCGCTGCCCTTCCAGACCGACATCCGCGACGAGGATCAGGTGATGCGCGCGGTCGAGGCGGCGGTCGAGCGCTTCGGCGGCATCGACATCCTCGTCAACAACGCCTCGGCGATCAGCCTCACCGGCACGCTCGAGACGCCGATGAAGCGCTTCGACCTGATGATGGGCATCAATCTGCGCGGGACGTATCTCTGCTCGCGCGCCTGCCTGCCGCATCTGAAGCGCGCCGCCAATCCGCATATCCTCACGCTGTCGCCGCCGCTCAACCTGAACCCGCGCTGGTTCGGCCCGCATGTCGCCTATACCATCGCCAAATACGGCATGAGCATGTGCGTCCTCGGCATGGCCGAGGAATTCCGTAACGACGGCATCGCCGTCAACGCGCTGTGGCCGCGCACCACCATCGCCACCGCGGCGCTGCAGATCATCCCGGGCGCCGCTCCCGAAGCCGGGCGCACGCCCGAGATCATGGCCGACGCGGCGCATGCCGTGCTGACGCGCGACAGCCGCGGCCTCACCGGCCGCTTCCTGCTCGACGAGGACGTGCTGCGCGAGGCCGGCGTCAGCGATTTCGACCGTTACGCCGTGAAGCGCGGCGAGACGCTGCGCATCGATCTCTTCCTCGACGAGCGCAAGTGACGAAGCTGCGACCGCGCGGCCGATTTCGTCGGCCGGGGTGATCGGCTAGCATCTTCGCCGGTGCAACGCTTGCCGTCCGGGAGCCGTTTGTCCGAGCCACCGATCGCGGCCGCTGGCGCGAAGAACCCGCCGCCGCCCCCCAGCCCCTGGATCGCCGGCCTGCGCCTTGTCGGGCGCCACATCGCCGATGGCGGCGAGGCGGCCGCGCTCATCGCGGTGATGGCCGTCTTCGCTTGCCTGCCCGTCGCTTGGGCCTCGGCCGTCGGCGGCTTCATCGGCCGTAGCATCGGCCCGCGTCTGCGCGCCTCGCGCGTCGCGCTGCGCAACCTGCGCCGCGCCTTGCCCGACAACACCGACGCCGAGAACCGCCGCATCCTCGGGGGCATGTGGGACAATCTCGGGCGCGCCGTCGCCGAGCATCCGCATCTCCGGCGCCTCTGCGCCGAGGGCTCGGGCCGCGTCGAGATCGTCAACGGCGAGGCCATCGGCGCGCTGCTGGCCGGGGGCATACCGGCGCTGCTGTTCGGCGGCCACTTCGCCAATTGGGAGGTCGGCCCGACGATGATCCACCGCATGATGGGAAGCGCGCTGCTCTCGGTCTATCGCGCCGCCAACAACCCCTGGGTCGACCGGCTGCAGCGCCGCGGCCTTAAAGCGCGCCAGGCCGTGGCCAAGGGGGCGCCGGGCGGGCGCGAGCTCATCCGCCATCTGCGCCGCGGCGGCCACGTTGCCATGCTCGTAGATCAGAAGCTCAATGACGGCATCGCCGTGCCGTTCTTCGGCCGCGACGCCATGACCGCGCCGGCGATCGCGCGGCTGGCGCTGCAATTCGCCTGCCCGATCGTGCCGGTCCGCGTCGAGCGCCTGGCCGGCGCGCGCTTCCGCTTCACTGTCGAGCCGCCGCTCGCGGTCTTCGATACCGGCGACGCCGCCGCCGATGTGCACACGGCGATGACCCGCGTCAACGCCGTGATCGAGGCGTGGGCGCGCGCCCGGCCCGAGCAATGGCTGTGGCTGCACCGGCGCTGGCCGGATTAGGGGCGCGCAGCGGCCCCTTCGGCGGCGCCGAAGGGGCCGCGGCCCCACCGGGAGCGCCGTGGAACCGGCCCTTGCGGGGGGACGTTGGCCGGATATCGCGACACAGCACCGGCGGGAGAATGGCATGGCCGAGCGCAACGACATGGCGGGCGAGCGGCGCGGCAAGCGCGGCGCCCGGCACATCGGCGACACGCTCGACACGATGAAGGAGCAGGCGAAGGACGCCGCGCGGGAGGTCGGCGCGCAGGCCGGGACGGCGAGCACCGCGGCGCAGCGCCAGGTCGGCCGGCTCGGCGAGCAGATGCGCGACGCCGCGGCGTCGCTGCTCGACGAGCAGAAGGGCCGTATGGCCGCGGCGGTGCAGGGGCTCGCCGACATGCTGCGGCGCACCGCCGACACGCTCGAGCGTGAGAACAACGCCACCGCCGCGCATTACGCCGATCGCGCCGCGGCGCAGATCGATCGCTTGTCCGAGACGGTGCGCAGCCGCCCGTTCGGCGAGATGGTGACGGGTGCCGAGGCGTTCGCGCGGCGCCAGCCGGCGCTGTTCATCGGCGGCGCCGTTGCCGCCGGCTTCGTCATCGGCCGCCTGCTCGCCCGTCCGACGCAGCGGGACCACCGCACCGCCGCCGGTGAGACCGGCGACCGCGCCGGTTATCGGACGGGCGGCGAGGCGCTGGCCGGCTACGGCGCCGGCTCGGGCGTCGGTGGGGAGCGCATCTGATGGTGACCCGCGACGACGCCTATACCACCGTGCCGCCGCGCAGCGAGCGCAGCATCGCCGGCCTGCTCGGCGACCTCGCGCGCGAAAGCACGCGGCTGCTGCGCCAGGAGATCGCCCTCGCCAAGTCCGAGATGCTGGCCAAGCTCGCCCAAATCGGCAGGGGGGCGGGCGAGCTGGTCGCGGGCGGGCTCATCCTCTATGCCGGCTTCCTGGTGCTGCTGGCGGCGGCCGTCCTCGGCCTCAGCCAGGTCGTCCCGCCCTGGGCGGCGGCGCTCATCGTCGGTGTCGTCGTCCTCCTCGTCGGCGCTGCGGTCGCCTTGAAGGGCCGGCGCGACATGACGGCGGAGAAGCTGGTGCCCGAGCGCGCGCTGCGCACCTTGCGCGAGGATGCGGAATGGGCGCGCGAGCAGATGCGATGAGCGTCGACAGCGAGCGCGACGACCTGCTGCTGCCGGCGGCGGTCGGCGTCGCCGATGGCGGCTACGACGCGAGCGGCAAGTCGCCCGACGAGATCGAGCAGGATATCGGCGAAACGCGCGCGCAGCTCGGCGCGATCCTCGACGAGCTCGCGCGCCAGCTCGCGCCGCGCCATCTCTTGGAAAGAGGTATGGACATGCTGAAGGACACCATGAGCGGCGAAGGCGGCCGGCTCGGCGAGACCTTGCGCAGTCACCCCGTGCCGCTGGCGCTGCTCGGCATCGGCGTCGGCTGGATGGTCATGTCGATGACCGGCCGCGGCGGCCGCCTCGGCGAGCGCGTCTCGGGCGCGCTGCACGGCGCCGGGCAACGCGCCGGCGCGCTGGCGGGCCAGATGCGCGACAAGGTGGCGGGCATGACCTCGAGCGCCGCCGCCGCCAGCGCTCCCGGGCCCTACCCGACGGAATCCGCCGGCTACGCCTATGCTCGCCAGAAATCCGGCGAGGCGATGGGCGAGGCGCGCGGCGCCGTGCAGGACACGGCGCGACGGGTGCAGGAGGCCGGCAGCGCCGCCTGGGAGCAGGCGAGCGCCTATGCCGGGAAGGCCGGCGAGACGGTGCATGACGCGCGCGACCGGCTGGCCCGGCTGGTCGAGGACCATCCGCTCGCGATGGGCGCGCTCGGCCTGCTTGCCGGCTCAGTGATCGCCGCCCTGCTGCCGCGCAGCGACGCCGAGGAGCG
>DASWFH010000146.1:0-2006 GCA_036394355.1 Allostellaceae bacterium
GACCGAAGCGCGGCCGCGCCGCCGCCGGTCACCCCGCCGCAAGCGCTGACAGCGCCTGCGCCCGGCGCACCGAGCTTCGACGTGGTGCGCGTCAATCCCCAGGGCGAGGCGGTCATCGCCGGCCGCGCCGCGCCTGGCGCCGAGGTGAGGGTGCTCGATGGCGACCGCGAGATCGGTCGCGTCACCGCGGACCGCAACGGCGAATGGGTGCTGGTGCCGAAGGAGCCGCTGCCGCCGGGCAGCCACCAACTCACCCTCTCGGCGCGCGGCAAGGACGGCGCCACCAGCACATCGGAGGGCGTCGTCGCCATGCTCGTGCCGCAGCGCACGCCGGCGCCGGGCGCGCCCGCATCGGGCTCGGTGGCGGTGCTGCTGCCGCGCGAGGGCGCCGGCGCGGCGCGCGCGCTGCAGTTGCCGGCCGGCCGCAAATTCGCGCTCGACATCATCGAGTACGACGCCGCCGGCAAGGTGCAGATGCTTGGCCGCGCCGTGCCGGATGCGCGCATCCAGGTCTATCTCGACGACCGCCTCGCCGGCCGCGGCGGCGCCGACGCCGCCGGTGCCTGGTCGGTCACGCTCGACAAGAGCGTGCCGCCCGGGCATTACGGGCTGCGCGTCGAAGCGCTCGACAAGGACGGTCAGGCGCTGGGACGGCTGGCGCTCAAATTCGACCGTGTGGCGCCGCCCGCAGGCTATGCCGCGTTCGACGTGCAGCCCGGCAACAGCCTGTGGCGCCTCGCCGAGCGGTCGTTCGGCGACGGCCAGCGCTATACCGAGATCTATCGGGCGAACCAGGCCAAGATCCGCGATCCCGACCTGATCTATCCGGGCCAGGTCTTCGCGGTGCCGGCCGGGCGCTGACCGTGCTCAGGCCTCGTTGGCGACCCTGACGATGAGGTCGATGTAGGGACGGCAATGCACCAGCAGCGTCGCCGCACCGGCGACGACCGCCATCGGCGTCAGGGGCAGGCCCAGCTCGATGTCGCCGATCACCCGCATGCGATGGTCCTGGTTGACCTCCCAGTTGAGGGTCGTGCCGGCTTGCGCCCCGTTAAGGACCTTGAGCAGCCGGCGGCGTCGGCGCGGGTTCTCGATCGAGAAGGGGAGCGAGCCGAGATCGCCGGTAAGCGTCAGCCAGGGCCGCCCTTGGCGCCGCTCGGCGCGGGCCTGAAAGGGCACGTCCTGGAAGCCGAAGCAGAAGGTGAGCACGCCGGTCGGCCGTGCCCCAGCATCACCGGGGGTGAGGCCGCGGTCGATCTCGAAGGGCGGCACGAAGCGCCCGAACGAGGCGATGAGGCCGGCCAGCGCAGAGATGTTGGAATCGAGGCGTCCAGAGGGACCGGATCGGGCCATCGCCACAGTCTCGATGAGGCCCGTTAATCTTAGGTAAAGTCATTATGGAACAGCATGTTATGAGGATCATAGGCGATTCAAACGGTGCCGGTAGAACGGGGGGTGCTGCTGATCACGTTGGTCTGGCCGCTCCATTAGCAAGGAAACAGAACGGTTTGGAATAACTATGGATTGCCGCTGTTAACAGGGCGGGTCGGTAGCCCTGGGGTTGTACGGACGGGTGCAGGGTCTGCCACGACAATTGCTTATCGGGTGATCGCATGTCGAAGCCGAAGCGAGGAAAATCGACGGCCACGATAGACCGGCACGTCGGGGCACGGATTCGCGAGCGGCGGATCATGCTGGGGTTGACGCAGCAGCAGCTCGCCGAGTTGATTGGCGTGACGTATCAGCAGGCCCACAAATACGAGCGCGGCGTCAACCGCGTCTCGGCCGGCCGGCTGTTCCAGATCGCCAAAGTGCTAAGCGTGCCAATGAGCTACTTCTACGAGGGCGTCGGCGAAGAGGAACCCCGGCCGATCACCTCGCGCGAGCGCATGGTGCTGGAAATCGCGCGCAATTTCACGGGCATCACCAATGAGCGCCATCAGGAGGCGCTCAGTCAGTTGGCGCGCGCATTGGCGAATGGCGGCTGACGGCCGGCATCGCCGCTG
>DASWFH010000147.1:0-2200 GCA_036394355.1 Allostellaceae bacterium
CCGGCTCGATACGCGCGTGAGCGCCGCGACGCGGATCGAAGTGGTGACCGAGGGCATCCTGATCCGGATGATCCAGGATGATCCCGCGCTCGACGGCGTCGGCCTCGTCATCTTCGACGAGTTTCACGAGCGCAGCCTGGATGCCGACCTCGGCTTGGCATTGACGCTCGAGGCGCGGCGTGCGCTGCGCGAGGATCTGCGCCTTCTGGTGATGTCGGCGACCCTCGACGGTGACGCGGTGGCGCGGCTGCTCGACGGCGCGCCTGTCGTCAGCAGCGCCGGACACAGCTTCCCCGTAGCGGTCCGCCATCTCGAGCGCCCAGCCGCCGACCGCATCGAGACCGCTGTCGCGGCCATCATCCGCCGCGCGCTTGTCGAGGAGGAAGGCAGCGTGCTGGTCTTCCTGCCGGGCGGCGCCGAGATCCGCCGGGTCGAGCGCCTCCTCACCGAAGCCGAGCTCGATCCGGGCATCATCATCGCGCCGCTTTACGGTGACCTGCCGCAAGGGGCGCAGGACGAGGCGATCCGGCCGGCGCCGGCCGGCCGCCGCAAGGTGGTTCTGGCCACGCCCATCGCCGAGACCAGCCTCACCATCGAGGGCATCCGCGTCGTCGTCGACAGCGGGCTGATGCGCGTGCCGCGCTTCGAGCCGCGCAGCGGCATGACCCGGCTCGAGACGGTGCGCGTCTCCCAGGCCTCGGCGGAGCAGCGCCGCGGCCGCGCCGGGCGCCTCACGCCCGGCCTGTGCTATCGCCTGTGGCCGGAAGCGGAGCAGGCGCAGCTGCGCCCTTTCAGCATGCCGGAAATTCTCGAGGCGGATCTCGCGCCGCTGGCGCTGGAGCTGGCGCGCTGGGGCAGCGCCGATCCCGCCATGCTCGCCTGGCTCGATGCGCCGCCCGCCGCCGCTTACGCGCAAGCCCGCGAGCTGCTGCGCAATTTGGCCGCGCTCGACAGCGCCGGACGCATCACCGCGCATGGCCGCGAGATGGCGACGCTCGGTCTCCACCCGCGTCTCGCGCATATGGTGCTTGCGGCGCGCCGGCACGGGCGCGGACGCCTCGCCGCCGCGATTGCCGCGCTGCTCGGCGAGCGCGACATCCTCAAGGCGATGCCGGGCCAGCGCGACGCCGATCTGCGCTGGCGCGTCGAGCTTTTGCACGGAGACGCCCAACCCCATGCCCTGCCGCGCGGCGTTTCGCTCGAGCGCGGCACGCTCGACCGTGCGCGGCAAGCCGCCCGCCAGTTCGAGCGTCAGCTCCGCCTGCGCG
This sequence comes from Allostellaceae bacterium, assembly GCA_036394355.1. Lineage (GTDB taxonomy): Bacteria > Pseudomonadota > Alphaproteobacteria > ATCC43930 > CGMCC-115725 > DAHUYF01. The sequence goes on from DASWFH010000147.1 coordinate 1,269, forward strand.
GCGAGGACGCAGTCGATCCGCGCCACAGCGGCCGCGTCCTCGCGCTCGCCTATCCCGATCGCATCGCGCAGCGCCGCGCCGGCAGCCATGGCCAATTTCTCCTGTCGAACGGCCGCGGCGCCGAGCTGCCGGCGGCGGATCCGCTGGCGGCCGAGGAATTTCTCGCCGTCGCCGATCTCGACGGCGAGAAGCGCGTCGCGCGCATTTTTCTCGCCGCGCCCCTGTCGCGCGCCGAGATCGAGGAGGATTTCGCCGAAAGCATCGACACCGGTGAAAATGTCGCCTGGGACAGCCGGGCAGGGGCGGTGCTGGCACGACGGCAGGAGCGGTTGGGCGCGCTCGTGCTCAAGGACGAGCCGCTCGCCGATGCGCCGGCCGAGCGCGTTGCCGCGGCAATGCTCGACGGCATCCGCGCGCTCGGCATGGGCGCCCTGCCCTGGACGCGCGAGGCGGAGAGCCTCCGTCAACGCGTTCTCTTTCTGCGGCGGCTCGATGCGGCGGGAGATTGGCCCGACCTCTCCGACGCGGCGTTGCTCGCCGCGCTCGAAGAGTGGCTTGCGCCCTATCTCGTCGGCATCACGCGACCGGCGCAGCTCGACCGGCTCGAGCTCACTGCCCTCCTGCGGCAGCGGCTGAGCTGGGAACAGCAGCAGGCGCTCGACCGCCTGGCGCCGACACACCTTGCCGTGCCCAGCGGCTCGCGCGTGCCGATCGATTACGGCGCCGGCGAGGTGCCGGTGCTGGCGGTGCGCCTCCAGGAGCTGTTCGGCGCGAAGGAGACGCCGGCCGTCGCCGGCGGGCGCGTGCCGCTGCTGCTGCACCTGCTCTCGCCGGCGGGGCGCCCGCTGCAGGTCACGCGCGACCTCGGCGGCTTCTGGACCGGCAGCTATCCGGCGGTGCGCAGCGAGATGCGCGGCCGCTATCCCAAGCAC
>DASWFH010000148.1:0-14092 GCA_036394355.1 Allostellaceae bacterium
GAAGGCGAGCGAGGCGGACATGCCCGCGGCCACCGCCACGGCGCCGAGGACCGCCGCCAGCAGCGCCATCTGCTCGGGCGAGCGGGCGAAATTGCGCGCCGCCGCCGCCGGCACGATCAACAGCGCGGTGATCAGCAGCACGCCGACGATCTTCATCGCGATCGCGATGACCAGCGCCAGCAGCAGCACGAAGGCGAGACGGGCCTTGTCGGCCGGCACGCCTTCCACCCGTGCGAGGTCCTCATGCACGGTGAGGCTCAGCATCGGCTGCCACAGCCGGGCGAGGGCGAGCAGGATGACGGCACCGCCGCCGTAGATCCAGGCGAGGTCGAGCGGCGTGATCGCCAGGATGTCGCCGAACAGGAACGAGATCAGGTCGACGCGCAGCCGGTCGAGGAACGACACCACCACCAGGCCGAAGGCCAGCGACGAATGGGCGAAGATCCCGAGGATGGTGTCGCCGGGCAGATGCGTCTGGCGCTGCACGACCATCAGCAAGAGCGCCAGCAACACGCACACCGCGACCACGCCGAGGGTGAGGTCGATCTTCAGCAGAAAGCCGATGGCAATGCCGAGCAGGGCGGAGTGCGCCAGCGCGTCGCCGAAGAACGCCATCCGCCGCCACACCACGAACGAGCCCAGCGGCCCGGCGACGGCGGCAAGGCCAAGCCCGCCCAGCACCGCGCGCCAGACGAAGTCATCCATGGCGGACCGCCAACGGGTGGCCTACCCCCCACCCTGCCCTCCCCCGCAAGGGGGGAGGGAAAGAAGGAACGCGCCAGATGAAGTCATCCATGATCGTGCACCCAATGCCGCCGATGCGCCTGTGTCATCACCCCCACCCCTCCCTCCCCCGTCGAGGGGGAGGGAGTAAGAGGTGCAGCGCTTCTTGTTCCCTCCCCCCTTGAGGGGGAGGGCCAGGGTGGGGGGTTCCATTCACGCATGGTTGTGGCCGGCGTGATCGTGCGGGTGGGGATCGTGCGGCTCGGGCGCTGAGGCGTCGTGATGGGGCGCGTCGTGGACGTGGTCGTGGCGGTGGGTGTAGACGGCGAGCGCGCCGCCGCGCGCGGCGCCGAACAGGGCCAGATACGCCGGGTCGACGCGCACCGCCTCCGGCCGGCCGGTGCAGCACACATGATGGTTGAGGCAGACGACGGTGTCGGTTGCCGCCATCACCAGATGCAGGTCGTGGCTGACCATCAGCACGCCGCAGCCGCGGCGCGAGCGGATGTCGACGATCAGGCGGAACAGGTCCTCCTGCCCCGCGACGTCGACGCCCTGCACCGGCTCGTCGAGCACCAACAGCGCCGGCTGGCGCAGCAGGGCGCGCGCCAGCAGCACGCGCTGCAGCTCGCCGCCGGAGATCGACTGCACGGCGACGTCCAGGACCTGCGGCGCGCCGACCTCGTCGAGGGCCATGCGCAGAGCCGTGTCGCCGTGGGTGCCGCTCAGGCGCAGGAAGCGCCGCACGGTCATCGGCAGGTTGGCGTCGATCGCCAGGCGCTGCGGCATGTAGCCGATGCGCGTCCCCGGCCGCACCCACGCCTCGCCGCGATCCGGCGCCATCAGCCCGAGCAAGATGCGCAGCAGCGTCGACTTGCCGGCGCCGTTCGGCCCGATGACGGTCACGATCTCGCGCTCGTTCACCGCGAGGTCGACCGCATCCAGGATCCGGCGCCCGCCCAGGTCCTTGCCCAAGCTGCGTGCCCGGAGAAGAACGGTCATCGACCTGACCGCAAAGGGCGCAGAGAAGGCGCGGAGATTTTTTGCGTCACCCTCGGGCTTGGCCCGAGGGTCCATCGCGCCGCTGAACCATGGATTGCCCGGTCAAGCCGGGCAATGACGAATAAAAAAGAGCCGCCTCTGCGCTTTCCGCGTCTCCTCTGCGGACTCTGCGGTGAGTCCGCCTTGCCGTGGATGCCCGCAACACGTGCGGGCATGACGGAGAAGAAGGTGTCAGCGCGCGGCATGCGCGGGGTGCCGCGGGCGGGCGGACTGGCAGGCGGAGCAGATGCCGGAGAGCTCGACCACGCGGCTCTGGATGTCGAAGCCCTGGTCCACGGCGCTGCGCCCGATCGCCTCGCTGAGACGGCGGTCGTCGAGCTCCGCGGTCATACCGCAGCTGCGGCAGATCAGGAACTGCACCAGATGCGATTCGCCGGGATGGGCGCACCCGACGAATGCGTTCAGCGATTCGATGCGGTGGATGAGCCCGCGCTCGAGCAGGAAGTCCAGCGCCCGATAGACGGTCGGCGGGGCGGCGTTGCGGCCGTCCTCCTTCAGGCGGTCGAGGATGGCGTAGGCGCCGATCGGCCGATGGCTGCCCCAGACCAGCTCCAGCACCCGGCGACGGATCGGGGTCAGCCGCTCGCCGGCCTTGCCGCAGACGCTCTCGGCGGCGTCGAGGGCGGTGGCGACGCAATGGTCGTGGTCGTGGCCCGATTTGGGAAAAATCGAGTGTTTCACGGCCATCTTGCGGGCTCCCGAGTGTTATAGTATATCATTCCAGGCGTAATATTATAACATCGTTCGCACCCGAGGCGGCGCGTGATTTTTCTCCCAATGCGGCGCCTGGCCGCCCTGTCTTTGATGACAGCGGCGATTCTGACGGCGAGGCCGGCGGCGGCCGAGCCGAAGGTCGCCGTGGCGGACGACCTCAGGGTCGCCGTGAGCATCAAGCCGCTGCAATCCCTGGTCGCCGGCGTGATGGCCGGGATCGGCACGCCGAGCCTGATCGTGCACGGCGCGGGCTCGCCGCACACCTATGCGATCCGCCCCTCCGAAGCGCGCGACCTTAACCGCGCCGATGTCGTGTTCTGGATCGGGCCGATCTACGAGAGCTTCCTGGTCAAGCCGATCGCCGGGATCGGCGCGCGCAATGTCGCGATGATCGAGGCGCCCGGCGTCCAGCTCCTGGCGGCGCGCGAGGGCGGGCCGTGGGAAACGCACCCGGCAACGGTGGACCCGGTCCGGCTGGCGTCGCTGCAGAACGCCGACCCACACATCTATCTCGATCCGGCCAATGCCCAAGCCATGGTGCTGACGATCGCGGCAACGCTGGCGGAGATCGACCCGCCGCACATGGCCAGGTATCAGGCGAATGCGCGGACCGTGACCGAGCGCCTGCAGGCGCTGGACGCCGAGCTCAAGGCAGAGCTCGCGCCGGTGCGGGCGGTACCGTTCGTGGTGTTCCACGACGGCTACCAATATCTCGAGCGTCGCTTCGATCTGACGGCGGTCGGGTCGGTGGTGGTCACGCCGGAGCGCCCGCCCGGAGCGCGGCGCCTCGCCGAGATCCGCGACAAGATCAAGGAGCTGCACGCCGCCTGCGTCTTCGCCGAGCCGCAATTCGATTCTGCCCTGGTGCGCACCGTCGTCGACGGCACGCCGGCCAAAATCGGCGTGCTCGACGAGCTCGGCGCCACGATCCCGCCGGGGCCGGACGCGTATGGCCTGATCCTGCGCGGGCTGGGGCAGAGTTTGGTGAGCTGTCTCGGCGGGTGACGAACCACTCCATGTTTCGTCATGCCCGCGAAAGCGGGCATCCATCGCGCCGCTGAACCATGGATTCCCGCGTTCGCGGGAATGACGAAAGAGGCAGGCGTGCGCTCTAGCGCTTCGTGCGGCCGGCTGGGAGTAAGAGCGCGCGCTCCAGCACGCGGCGCGTGAGGGTCGGAAGCGCCAGGCGGTTGAGGTCGGCGAGCTTGCACCAGCGGCCGTCATCGTCCTTGGGCGCGCGTCGCGCGGCGGCGCGCCAGACGTCGAACTCGATGGTGAAATGGGTGAAGCCGTGGCTCACCCGGCCGCACGCCGTCCACTCGACCGGGAGCGGCACATGGCGGCGCGCCGCGGCGGCGGTCCAGGGTTCCGCGCGCCACGGGGTCGAGGGCGCCTCCAGCATGCCGCCGAGCAGGCCGTCGTCGGGCCGGCGGCGCAGCCACACGGCGTCGCCTTTCGTCAGCACGAAGGCGACCGCCTGCCTGGTTGGGCGCAGGGCTTTGGGCGAGCGGAACGGGAAGCGCTCGGGCGCGCCAAGGCTGCGCGCGGCACAGGCATCGGCCCACGGGCACAGTATGCAGCGCGGTGCCCGAGGCGTGCAGATCGTCGCCCCCAGGTCCATGCAGGCCTGCGCGAAATCGCCGGGCCTGCTCTGCGGCGAGAGGCGCGCGGCGGCGGTGCGGAGCTCGGGCTTCGCAGCCGGCAGCGGTGTCTTGATCGCGAACAGCCGCGCCATCACCCGCTCGACATTGCCGTCGACCACGACCGCCGGACGGTCGAACGCAATCGCCGCGATCGCCGCGGCGGTGTAAGGACCGATGCCGGGCAGTGCCCGCAAGCCCTCCTCTTGATCGGGAAAGACGCCGTCCAGGATCTCGGCGACATGGCGGGCGCATTTGTGGAGATTGCGCGCCCGCGCGTAATAGCCGAGCCCGGCCCAGGCGCCGAGCACGTCGTCGAGCGGCGCCGCCGCGAGATCGGCGACGGTCGGCCAGCGCTGCAGGAATTTCTGGAAGTACGGCCCGACCGCGGCGACCGTCGTCTGCTGCAGCATGATCTCCGACAGCCACACATGATAGGGATCGGCGCGCCGCGGCGCCCGCGCCCGCCACGGCAGCACGCGCGCGTGGCGGTCGTACCAGTCGAGCAGCCGGGCGGCGGGCTCGGCGGTGGCGACTCGTTTGGCTGATGCGCGGGGCATTATGAATTGAACCACGGAGACACGGAGAGCACGGAGATCAGAATGAGTGTACCTCGTCTTCCCCTCCGTGGCCTCCGTGTCTCCGTGGTTTTCATGCCGTGGATGCCCGTAACAAGTGTGAACAAGTGCGGGCATGACGGAAGGAAGGACAGGTATTAGTCTTGGAGGGATGCGCGCGCTGTCTGCCACGTTGCCGAAGATCACCCGGACGATCCTGGAGAAGGGCGGGCGGGATTATGCGGCGCTGGTCGCGGAGTGGGCGGAGATCGTCGGGCCCAGCCTCGCGGGGTCGAGCCTGCCCGAGAAGCTGGCGCGCCGGCGGCTCTCCGAGAGCGGGGCCGATCTCGGCGGCGGCGTGCTGACCATCCGGGTCTCCGGCGGTGCGGCCATGGAGATCCAGCACCGCGAGCCGCAGCTGCTCGAGCGCATCAACGCCTATCTCGGCCATCGCGCGGTGACCCGGATCAAGCTGATGCAGGGGCCGATCCCCGGCCGCCGGCGGCGCGGCGTACCGACGCTGCCGGCGCTGACGCCGACCGAGACCCAGGCCATCGATTCGCTGGTCCAAAACGTCGCCGATTCGGACTTGCAGGCCCGCCTGGCCCGATTCGGCCACGCCGTCGCCGGCCGGGCCAAAACCCGCCGCCGCTAGAAAAATAAGTTATCCCAGCGCGTTGCACGGGTTATCCTCAAGGCCCGATTTCGCCTTGAGAATTCCTCTGGCGACTCGGTAGGATGCCACCATATCTTGTAGGTCACATGTTGCTTCCGCGTAACATATGGTTTTTGCTGGCGTTTGCGCTGGCGGTCGGGTTGACCCCGCCGGCGGCCGGCCAGACCCAGTCCCCGGCCGACTCCAAGGCCGCCGAGTCACAGGCGCAGGCCACCCCGCCGGCGGCCCAGGCGCTGGCCCCGCGGCGCGAGGGCGAGGACATGGTCATGGGCGCGCCAACGGCGCCGGTCACGCTCATCGAGTACGCCTCGCTCACCTGCCCGCACTGCGCGCATTTCGATGAAGAGACGTTCCCGAAGCTGAAGTCCGAATACATCGACCGCGGCCTGGTGAAGTACGTCTACCGCGACTTCCCGCTCGACCGCGTGGCGCTGCAGGCATCGAAGATCGCGCGCTGCGCCGGGCCCGACCGCTATTTCGCGTTCGTCGACGTGCTGTTCCGCCAGCAGCAGAACTGGGCGGCGAGCCGCGATCCAAACCAGATCACCGAGAACCTGCGCAAGCTGGCGCGCCTCGGCGGCATGTCCGACGACACATTCAACAAGTGCCTGAACGACAAGTCGGTCGAGGACGCGGTGCTGGCGCAGAGCCTGAAGGGCGAGCAGGAGTTCAAGGTGAGCTCGACGCCGACCCTGATCATCAACGGCAAGACCTATCCGGGCGCGTTGACCTTCGAGGAGCTGGACAAAGTGCTGAAGCCGCTGGTCGGGAAGTCCTAACGGATGCATTTCGCCAAGCTCCGCCTTGCCGGGTTCAAGTCGTTCGTCGAGTCGACCGAGCTTTTGATCGAGCCGGGCCTGACCGGCGTCGTGGGCCCGAACGGCTGCGGCAAATCGAACCTGGTCGAGGCGCTGCGCTGGGTGATGGGCGAGAACCGCGTCAAGCAGATGCGCGGCGGCGAGATGGACGACGTGATCTTCGCCGGCACCACCAGCCGGCCGGCGCGCAACCTCGCCGAGGTGGCGCTGTTCGTCGACAACGCCGACCGCAAGGCGCCCGCCGCCTATAACGACCAGACCGAGTTCGAGGTGGTGCGGCGCATCGAGCGCGGCCAGGGCTCCGCCTACCGGGTTGCCGGGCGCGACGTGCGTGCGCGCGACGTGCAGCTGCTGTTCGCCGACGCCGCCTCGGGTGCCCACTCCCCCGCCCTGGTCAGCCAGGGCCGCATCGGCGCCATCATCCAGGGGAAGCCGACCGACCGCCGCCAGCTCCTCGAAGAGGCGGCCGGGATCACCGGCCTGCACTCGCGCCGGCACGAGGCCGAGCTGAAGCTGAAGGCGGCCGAAGTCAACCTGGCGCGGCTCGACGACGTGCTGCGCACCTGGAACGAGCAGCTGGCGGCGCTGAAGAAGCAGGCGCGCCAGGCGGCGCGCTATCGCAGCATGAGCGATCTCATCCGCAAGGCCGAGGCGCTGGCGCTGCATCTCGCCTGGACCGAGGCGACCGCCGCGCGGACCGCCGCTGCCGAACACTTCGCCGTGGCCGAGACGAACGTCGCCGAGATTTCCGGCCGCGCCGCACATGCCGCGACCGAGCTCGCCAACGCGCAAAGCCTGCTGCCCGATCTGCGCCGCGCCGAGGCCGAGGCGGCGGCGCGGCTGACCCGCCTGGGCGTGGCCCGCGAGCAGCTCGACGCCGAGGAAGCGCGAGTCCAAGCCGCCCTCGCCGACATCGCGGCGCGGCTCACCCAGCTCGCCGCCGATATGGAGCGCGAGCGGGCCCAGGCCGCCGACGCCGAAACGGCCCTCGCCAGGCTTGCCGCCGAGCGCACCGAGATCGAAGGCACCGATATCGCCGCCGCCGACCAGGCGCGCGAGGTCGAGGCCGACCTCAACCGGGTGAAGACCGAGGTCGAGACGCTCGACGCCGAGCTGGCGCGGGCCACCGAGGCGGTCGCCAAGACCGAGGCCGAGCGCGCGTCATTGGCGCGCGAGATCGGCGAGCTCAGCGAGCGCGCGGCGAAGCTCGAGGCGCGTCTGGCCCAGACCAAGGCCGAGCGCGAGCGGCTCGACGCCGCCGCCCTCGAATTCGATCCGCAGCTGAAGGCTGCCGAGGCGAAGGTCACCGAGGCCGAAGCGGCCCTTGAGATCGCACGCACCGGGGCCGAGGCCGCCGACGTCCAGCTGCGCGCGATCCAGGAAGAAGAGAACGGCGCCCGCGAGGCGCTGCGTACCGCCGACGCCGCGCTCGCCCGCATCGATGCCGAAGCGGCGGCGCTGACCGCCGTGCTGAAGGGTGCCGCGTCCACCCAGGACTACACGCCGGTCCTCGACCAGATCACCGCCGTCGCCGGGTACGAGACGGCGCTGGGTGCCGCACTCGGCGACGACCTGGCCGCCCCGCTCGACGCTGACGCGCCGGCGCATTGGCGCATCCTCGACAGCAACAGCCCCGCACCGGCGCTTCCGCCGGGCGTCGAGCCGCTGGCGCGCTTTGTGACGGCACCGACGGCCCTGGCGCGGCGCCTCTCGCAGGTCGGCGTTGTCGACAGCGACGCGCAGGGCTGGGAGATGGCGGCGCTGCTGGCGCAAGGCCAGCGCCTGGTGAGCCGCGACGGCGGGCTGTGGCGCTGGGACGGATTCACCGCCCGCGCCGGGGCGGCGAGTGCCGCGGCGACCCGTCTTGCCCAACGCAATCGCCTCGATGAGCTGACCGCGTCGCGCAGCGTGCACGCCAACGTCCTCGAGGGTGCCAAGACGCGCTTTGCCGCGGCGCAGACCGTCACCCGCGAGGCGCAAGCGCGCGAGCGCGAGGCGCGCGAGACGGCGCGCCGGCTCTACAACGAATTGACGCAGCTGCGCGAGGCGCGGGCCGCGCTGGCGCGCCAGGCGGCGGCCGAGGCGGCGCGCGTGGCCGGCCTCGCCGAGCAGATCGAGCGCCTGACCCAGGACCTGGCCGATCACGAGACCCGCCGCGATGCCGCGTCGCATACGCTGGCGGCGCTGCCCGACCCGGTGGCGGCGCGCGAGAAGCTGGTGCAGGACCGCGGCGAGCTCGGCCGGCGGCGCCACCGCCTGGCGGAGCTCGAAAGCGCGCAAGACCGCCTGGTCCGCGAAGCCGAGGCGCGCACCCGCCGCCGCGGCGACATCGCCACCGAATCGTCGGCCTGGGCGGCGCGGCTCGACGCGGCGCGCCGCCAGCTCGACCTGCTGGCCGAGCGTGAGGCGCAGACGACCGACGAGCAGACCCGGCTCTCCGCGCGCCCGGCCGAGATCGCCGCCGAGCGCAGCGCCCTGATCGACCGGCTGCAGGATGCCGAGACCGAGCGCCAGGCGGCGGCCGACCGGCTGGCCGAGGCCGAGACGCGGGTCGCCGACGCCGACCGCGCGCTGAAAGAGGTCGAGGCCGAGCACGGGGCGGCCCGCGAGGAGCGCGTGCGCTGCGAGGGCGCCCTGCAGCAGGTCGAGCACGATATCGGCGAGCTCACCCAGCGCATCCGCGAGCGCGTCGACTGCGCGCCCGAGGAGACGCTGGCGATCGGCGGACTCGAGCCCGGCGACGAGCTGCCGGGCAAGGAGCAGATCACCACCCGGCTGGAGCGCCTGATCAAGGAGCGCGACACGATGGGCCCGGTCAATCTCCGCGCCGAGCAGGAGGCGACCGAGGTCGAAGGCCAGGTGACCGGGCTGCAGACCGAGAAGGACGATCTGGTCGCGGCGATCGCGCGGCTGCGCCAGGGCATCGCCAGCCTCAACCGCGAGGGCCGCGAGCGCCTGATGGCGGCCTTCGAAGCGGTCAACAAGCACTTCCAAGAGCTGTTCGTGAAGCTGTTCGGCGGCGGCCGGGCGCATCTGGCGCTGGCCTACCCGCCGCCCCCGGCTCCGCCGCCGGCCGACGGCAGCCAGTCGCCCGAGCAGATGGCACTCGCCGAAGCCGCGGCCGCCGAAGCCGCCGCGAAGCACCGCGAGGATCCGCTCGAAGCCGGGCTCGAGGTGTTCGCAAGCCCGCCCGGCAAGAAGCTGCAGAACCTGTCGCTGCTGTCGGGCGGCGAGCAGGCGCTGACCGCGCTGTCGCTGATCTTCGCCGTGTTCCTCACCAACCCGGCGCCGATCTGCGTGCTCGACGAGGTGGACGCCCCCCTCGACGACGCGAACGTCGACCGCTTCTGCACCCTGCTGGACCACATCTCCAGCACCACCGGCACCCGGTTCGTGGTGGTGACCCATCACCGCCTGACCATGGCGCGTATGGACCGGCTGTTCGGCGTGACCATGGCCGAGCGCGGTGTCTCACAGCTTGTATCGGTCGACCTGAAGCAGGCCGAACGGATGCGCGCCACCGCGCAGATGACGGCTTAAATTCTATTGCTCCCTCATGCGCCGGGCGGGGCGCCGGCAAATCGCGCAACGCGATTGTGCCTGCCGCGCCCCTTGGCTCCCGCGCGCATAAGCGCGCGCGCCCGCAGTCGCGGGCGTGGTCTATGGTCCGGCGAAGCGCCGGCCTCACCTTTCGGCGATAAGCCCCTCTCCGCACGAAGTGGGGAGAGGGAGGGACCCATTCCGAAGGAATGGGAGGGTGAGGTGTCGTGCCTCCGGGCAGATCTAAGACCCACCTCACCCGCTCGCTTCGCTCGCACCCTCTCCGCCCTCACGGGCGGAGAGGGTTATTGGGCGGGCGACCAGAGAACGTTAAAATCTGCGGCTAAGGTGCTATGAATAGTGGTTCACTTCCTTGACTTACGTCCCCCCCGCCCGTAACTTGCGCCCCGCTTGAGGCGCGCGGCAGGGGTCTTTGCCGAAGGGGCTTCCGGACCGACGCGATGGGCGACGACGACCGTTCCCCTCACACTCCGAGGAACGACGCGGCCGGCGACCGGAAACGGCTCGACGACCTGGACGCCCGGTTGCGCGCGGCCCGCACGGGGCCCGAGCCGAAGCGACAGACTTCGACCCGGCGCGAGATGAGCTTTGCTTATCGCGTGATGGTCGAGATGATCGCGGGTCTCGGGTTCGGCGCGTTCGTCGGCTGGTGGCTCGACCGCTGGCTGGGGACCACGCCGATCCTGCTGGTGGTCATGGTCCTGCTGGGATTCGCCGCCGGCACCTTGAACGCGTATCGCGCCAGCCAGGCTTACAACCGGCGCGATGACCTGGAAGGTCGTTGACGGGCAGGTTTGACGGGTAAGACTGACTGACGGGAAGACTAGGCGCCAAGAGAGATATAGAGACGTGGAAAAGACGCTGGAACACGCCGAGACCGCCGCAAGCCCGCTGGAGCAGTTCGAAATCCAGCGCCTGATCCCGTTCCATATCGGCAATCTCGACGCGTCGTTCACCAACTCCGCGCTGTGGATGGTGATCGCGGTCCTACTCTCGGCCCTGCTGATGACTTTGGCGGTGAACCGCCGGGCCCTGGTGCCGAGCCGCTGGCAGTCGCTGGCCGAGATCTCCTACGAATTCGTCGCCGGGATGGTGCGCGACAACGTGGGCGACGAGGGGAAGCAGTATTTCCCGTTCGTCTTCAGCCTGTTCATGTTCATCCTGTTCTGCAACCTGCTGGGCCTGATCCCCTACTCGTTCACGCCGACCAGCCACATCGCCGTGACCTTCGCGATGGCGGCGGTCGTGTTCATCGGTGTCACGGTCATCGGCATCGCCCGCCACGGGTTCCATTTCCTGTCGTTCTTCATCCCCTCCGGCGTGCCGAAAGCGCTGCTGCCGCTGCTCGTCGTCATCGAGGTGATCTCGTATTTCGTGCGGCCGGTCAGCCTCTCGGTCCGCCTCTTTGCCAACATGCTGGCCGGCCACACCATGCTGAAGGTCTTCGCGGGCTTCGTCGTGGCGCTCGGCGTGCTCGGCGGCTGGGCGCCGCTTGCCTTCGTCGTCGCGCTCACCGGCCTCGAGACCCTGATCGCCTTCCTGCAGGCCTACGTCTTCGCCATTCTCACCTGCCTCTATCTCAACGATGCGATCCACCTGCATCACTGAGCTGGCGGCAACTCTTTCTCTCTCGTCAAAAAACCCGTCCTAGGAAAGGAACACACGTCATGGATCCAGCAGCCGCCAAGCTCATCGGTGCGGGCCTCGCCACCATCGCCCTCGCCGGCGTCGGCGTCGGCATCGGCAATATCTTCGGCAGCTTCGTGTCGGGCGCCTTGCGCAACCCGGCCGCGGCACCGCGCGTGTTCGGCAACGTGCTGCTCGGCTTCGCGCTCACCGAAGCGATCGCGCTGTTCGCCCTCGTGATCGCGATGCTCATCCTGTTCGTGTTCTAAGCACGGCGGGACAGGAACGAGCCATGCGGCGGACGGTCTCAACGGCAGCGGCGGCTTTTGCCGGGCTCGCGGGTGCGCCCGCACTCGCGGCCGAGGGCGGCATGCCGCAGCTCAACTTCCACGACTTCCCGCCGCAGCTGGTCTGGCTCGCCATCACCTTCATCATCCTTTACGTCGTGATGGCGAAGGTGGCGCTGCCGCGGGTCGGCGGCGTCCTCCAGATGCGGGCCGACCGCATCAAGGACGACCTCGACCGTGCCGCGGCGCTGAAGGAGCAGACCGACCGGACCATCGCCGCCTATGAGAAAGCCAGAGCCGACGCCCGCAACCAGGCGGTCGCGGTCGGGCGGCAGACGGCGGCGGGCCTGGCCCAGAAGGCGGCCGAGCGCCAGGCCAAGGTCGGCGCCGAGCTCACGGCCAAGATCAAGGCCGCCGAGGCCAACATCGCCGCGGCGCGCGACCGCGCCATGGGCGAGATCCGCACCGTCGCCGCGGACATCGCGGCTGACGCGGCCAAGCGCCTGGTGGGCTTACAAGTCCCGCCCGCCGAGGCGCAGGCGGCGGTGGCCGCGGCGCTGAAGGAACGCGGCTGATGCTTCATTTCCTGCGCGATCCCGAGTTCTGGATCCTGGTCGCCTTCGTCGTGTTCGTGGGGGCGGTGTGGAAGCCCGGGGCGCGGGCGATCGCCAAGGCGCTGGACGACCGCGCCGACAAGATCCGCTCCGACCTCGAGCGCGCCGCCAAGCTCCACAAGGAGGCGCAGGCGCTGCTCGCCGAATACCAGCAGAAGCAGCGCGACGCGCTGAAGGAAGCCGAGCAGATCATCGCCCAGGCCAAGGCGGAGGCCGAGCGCCTGTCGGCGCAGGCCGCGGCCGAGCTCGAGGCCTCGCTCAAGCGGCGCGAGCAGATGGCGCTGCAGCGCATCGCCCAGGCCGAGCAGCAGGCGCTGGCGGAGGTGCGCGCCGCCGCGGTCGACGTCGCGGTCGCCGCAACCGGCAAACTGCTCTCAGAAAAGCTCGATGCCGGACGGCAGGACGCGCTCATCGACAGCGCGATCAAGGAGCTGCAGGGCAAGCTGAATTGACGCTTGCTTTGTCCCTCAAGCGCCGGGCGGGGCGCATCCGCGCCCCTTGGCTCCCGCGCGCATAAGCGCGCGCCGGCGCAGTCGCGCCGGTTATTTGTGGCCCGGCGAAGCGCCGGTCCTTTTTCAGGAGCGCATCTGAAAGCCCCTCTACCGCGTCAGCGGGAGAGGGAGGGACCCGCGCGCAAGCGCGGGGGGGTGAGGGTCTGTGCCCTACTGGTGGCCGGCGAGGCTCAGGTCGCGGAGGACGGCGACCTCGAGGTCCTGTTCCTTCAGGCGCCAGTTGAGCAGGTCGCCGATGCTCACGATGTCGATGATCTTCTGGCCGTCGGTGACCGGCACGTGCCGGATTCGCCGCGCGGTCATCAGCTGCATGATGTCGCGCACGAGATCGGTCGGCCGGCAGGTCATGACCTCGCGGACCATGAGGTCGTTCACCTGGAGCTGCAGCGCCCGCGGCCCGTGATGGGCGATGGCATGGATGATATCGCGCTCGCTGACGATGCCGGCAAGCTGGCCCCGCTCGTCGCGGGCGAGCAGGGCGCCGATGGCCTTGGCGGTGAGGATCTGGGCCGCGCGCTCGACGCTGTCGGCCGGCGAGACGGACACGAGCTCCGGCGTGTTCTTGCGCCGCACGATATCGACAATACGCATGGGTCGCCTCTCCCTGGATCCCGCCTATGAATCCTGCGAAGCAGGTGCTTTGCGCGTGGCGCAAACACCGGACGGGTTCTTACCGACATGGGAGCAGGCGGCCGGCGTCACAATGAGCGCCGCGCGACGCCGCGAAAATTTTTAACTCCCGCGGCGCAGGAGGATACCGCGGGGCTATTCCGCCGCCTGGCGAGACGGCACCGGCGGCCGCCAGCGCAACACCGGCTGGCGCGCCGCCCGCGTTTCGTCGAGGCGCCGCCGCGGTGTGAGGCGCGGTGCGGCGTGAAAAAACGCCGCATCGCCCGCCCTGGCGCGCGCAGCCAACGCGCGCAGGGAGTCCACGAACTGGTCGAGCGTCGCCTTGGTCTCGGACTCGGTGGGCTCGATCAGGAGGGCTCCATGGACGACCAGCGGGAAGTACATGGTCATCGGATGGAAGCCCTCGTCGATCAGCGCCTTGGCGACGTCGAGGGTGCTGACGCCGGTGTCCTTGAGGAACGCGTCGTCGAACAGCGCCTCGTGCATGCACGGGCCGTCGAAGGCCGGAGTCATCACGTCCTTCAGCCGCGCCAGCACGTAGTTGGCGTTGAGCACCGCGTCCTCGGACGCCTGCCGCACCCCATCCGCCCCGTGGCTCATCATGTAGGACAGGGCGCGCACGAACATCCCCATCTGGCCGTGGAAGGCCTTGAGGCGGCCAAAGGGCGACGC
>DASWFH010000149.1:0-2442 GCA_036394355.1 Allostellaceae bacterium
ACCGACGTGCGCAAAGCCACGCTCGAGGTTGCCAACTACACCTCGGCGATCGGCTGGGCGGCGCAGACCTCGCTGCGCGAGATGATCGGCGCCGCCGACCTCGCCACGCTTTTGTCGAACCGCCAGGCCGCCGACGAGCAGCTGCGCAAGTCGATCGACCTCAAGACGGTGGATTGGGGCATCAGCGTCAAATCGGTCGAGATCCGCGACGTCAGGATCCCGGCGGCGCTGCAGGACGCGATGAGCCGCCAGGCGCAAGCCGAGCGCGAGCGCCAGGCACGCGTCATCCTGGGCTCCGCCGAGGCGGAGATCGCGCAGAAATTCGTCGAGGCGGCGCGCACCTATGCCGACTATCCGATCGCGCTGCATCTGCGCGGCATGAACATGCTCTATGAGAGCGTCAAGGAGCGCGGCAGCACCATCATCGTCCCGAGCAGCGCCGTCGACTCGATGAACCTGGGCGGCATGGCCGGTATCACCTCGCTGGCGCGCAACGCCGAAGCGCAAGCCGCCGAGACGCGCCCGGCGGCCAGCGGCAATGCCGGCGGCAGCGTGCCGCGCTCGGGCGCCTGAGGGCCCTCACTCTCCCGCCGCTTTGCGGCGGGTTCCTCCCGCAATCCGTTCGATCGCTCTGCGATCGAACCCTCTCGGGGCCGACCGCAAAGCCGTCGGCCGTGTTGTGCCCGCGATGCGGGAGAGGGGCGGGGACGGTGATTGCTTGAATTTCCGATTCAGCGGCGGCGGCGGTCTATGATGCAGCGCGCCATGCTGCCCGCCATTTCCACGCGCCTGCTTTCAACCGCGCTGCTGCTGCTGCTGATCCCCGCCATCGCCCTGGCTGAGCCAAGCACCGAATGGAGCCTCGTCCCCGCGCCCAGCGCCGGGCCGGCGCGCGTGATCGGCGGCGTCGCGCATGGCTGCCTGGCTGGCGCGGTGCGGCTGCCGGATGACGGGCCGGGCTACCAGGTCATCCGTCTCTCGCGGCGTCGCGATTTCGGCCATCCCGATCTGGTCGCCTTCGTCGCGCGGCTCGCCCGGCAGGCGCAGGCCGCCGGCCTCGCGCCGTTCTATGTCGGCGACATGGCGCAGCCGCGCGGCGGGCCGCTGCCCTTCGGCCATGCCAGCCACCAGACCGGCCTTGACGTCGACATCTGGTTCAACCTCGATCCCAAGCCGCCGCTGGCGCCGGCGGCGCGCGAGAATGTCGCGCTGCCCTCGATGCTGCGCGCCGGCTTGCGCGACATCGACCGCCGACGCTTCGGCCCGCGCCAGGTCACGCTGCTGCGGCTGGCCGCCGCCGATCCCGCGGTCGATCGCATCTTCGTCAACGCCGCCATCAAGGACGCGCTGTGCCGCGGCGTCGCCGGCGCGGCCAGCGGCGGGCGCGACTGGCTGCGCCGCATCCGCCCGTGGTGGGGCCATGACGAGCATTTCCATGTGCGGCTCAACTGCCCGGCCAATTCGCCGGACTGTGCGACGCAGGCGCCGCTGCCGCCGGGCGACGGCTGCGACGCGACGCTCGCTTGGTGGCGCGCGCAGAAGCCGCCACTGCACGCCGCAGTCGCGCCGCGGCCGCCGGCGCCGAAGCTGCCGGCCGCCTGCTCTGCAATCCTTGCCGCGCCGCCGGCCTAGGGAGCGGGCTGCACGACTTCGACGATGTCGCGGATGTCGGCCAGCACCCGGCCGCCGCGCGCCATCGCCTTGAGCTCGATGTTGAAGATGGCGGGGCCGAAGCTGTAGCCGAGATGGCGCGGGTCGCTGCCGATGAGCGCCGCCCAGAAGGCGTCGTTCTCGGAATTCTCGGTCGCCTGGGTGGTGCCGCCGTCATCGCCGAACAGGATCCGGCCTTCCTTCGTCTCCCAGACGATGTGCGAGCCGGCGGGATTGTGCGCGGGGTCGAGGATGGCGCGCAGGGTGAGCGTGCGGACGTCCGGCCCCGGGTCCAGATCGACCTTGATCTCCAGCGTGTTGTGCGCGCCGAGGAACCGCTCGAGCGTGCCGGCCGCGTCGCCGAGCACGACGGCGTAGTTGAAGTTCCACGCCGCGCGGTCGGCTCTGGCGGTGGTGACGCCATGCGCGGGGTCGATCACCTGCGGGCCCGCGGGCACGCGATAGATGATCTCGCCGCAGCTGGTCACGCCGGCGGGCTGGATGGTGTTGCCGGTGCGATAGATGACGCTGAGGTCGAGCTCGAGCGGCGTCGTCGGGTCTTCCTGCTGGGCGAACCCGGTCGGCGGGTTGCCGGTGCCGAAGAACAGGAACCCGTTGGCCGCGATGCCCGCCGGCGCCACGGCGGCGTTGAACAGGGTCGATGGGCCGCGCTCGACGTTGCAGTCGTCGTCATCGTCGGCGAAGGCCGCCGCCGGAGCGATCAAGGCCGCCGCGGCGGCGAGGAAAACCGCCCGAAAGGCGCAAAGGTTCTTGTTCATTCCAAACTCCCTG
>DASWFH010000150.1:0-2262 GCA_036394355.1 Allostellaceae bacterium
AGCGCAACCATGGCGCCGAACGCCATGAGATAGCCGCTGACATAGTCGATCGCCGAGACCGGCAGCAGGCGCGGCTGCGCGCCGCCTTGGATCATCGCCAGGCCGCTCGCGCATTGCACGATGGTGTCGAAGCCGCGCCGCCGCGCCCACGGCCCGGCGCCGCTCCAGGCGGAGAGCTCGACATAGACCGCGCCCGGCCGGAGCGCCGCGACCGCCTCGGGCGCGAAGCCGCGCGCCGCCAGCGAGCCCGGCCGGTAGCCCTGCGCGAACACGTCGCAGCGCCCGTCGCGCACCAGCGATGCGAGCGTCGCGGCGTCGGCGGGGCGCCGCAAATCGAGGAAGCACGAGAGCTTGCCGAGCCCGGTGTCGATCTCGATCTCGCCCGAATGCGGCAAATGCGCGGCCGACACCTTGAGCACGTCGGCGCCGTGTTCGGCGAGCGTGCGCGCACAGGTCGGCCCGGCGAGCACGCGCGTCAGGTCGAGCACGCGGACGCCCGAGAGCGGCCGGTCGCCCGGCGGCAGCGTCTCCGGCGGCGCGTCGCCGATGCGCTCGATCGCCAGCAGCGGCTGCGCCGCGACCGCCGCCGCTTGCGGATGGCGGCCCCACTCCGCCGCCCGGCGCACCAGCGCGGCACAGCCGCCGGCCGCATGGATGGCGTCCTCGAGCTCAGCCCCGTCGCGTTGCGCCACGGCGGCGGCGACCGCTGTCCGGTCGGCGCCTTCGGCGCAGCCGAGCACGCCGAGCGCGGCGGCGCGGTGGTTCGGAAAATTGCAATGCAGGAACACCCAGCGGCCCTCGGCCGCGGGATAGAGGCCGCTCACGGGGTCGAACGGCTCCTTGGGCGGCGCGCCGGCGACGCGCAGATAGCGCGCGCTCCTGAGCGCCGCCGCGGCATGGCGCAGATCGACGCCGATGGCTTGGCGCGGGCCGCCGGAGCGATCGGACCACAACTCGGCCGCGGCGGTAGCCGCAGCGGCGATCGCCGCGGCGCCGGCCGCGCCGATCCGGAACGGCGTCGGCAGGACGGGATCGGCGCCGGCGATGGCGATGCCTCGCGCGTCCAGCCCAGCGATGCTCAGCAGCTCAAGCAGGGCGGCCGTCGTCATCGCGATAGCTCCCGGTATGGGCTGCGAGGGGGACGATGTCAGCGTAGAGCGATCAAGGCGTCCCGGTCGAGTGGCCGGAACGGCTGTCCGCCGGGGCGCCAGACCCTACTTCGTCATGCCCGGCCTTGTGCCGGCCATCCACGTCTTGGAGCGGAGCAGAACGAAGACGTGGATGCCCGGCACAAGGCCGGGCATGACGATGTGGAGGTGCCACGAGCGGATCGGCCGCGGCTCAGGCCGCCGCTTCTTCCGCCTCGACGTCGGTCTGCACCGGGCCGGAATCCTGGCCCTTGGCGTCGACGTCGCGGTCGACCAGCTCGATCACCGCCATCGCCGCGGCGTCGCCATAGCGGAAGCCGGCCTTGAGGATGCGGGTGTAGCCGCCAGGGCGCTCCTTGTAGCGCTCGGCCAGAATCGTCATCACCTTGTCGGCGATCTTGGCGTCCTGGAGCGCGGCAATGAGCTGGCGGCGCGCATGCAAGCCGCCGCGCTTGCCCAGCGTGATCAGGCGCTCGACCACCGGGCGGAGATCCTTCGCCTTGGGCAAGGTGGTGCTGATCTGCTCGTGCTTCAGCAGGGCGTGGCACATGTTGTCGAACATGGCCTTGCGGTGGGCCGAGGTGCGGCTGAAGCTGCGGCCGCGCAGACGATGACGCATGACGAGAGGCTCTCCCCGCGCTCAATAAGGCTCTTCGAGGCGCTTGGCGAGCTCCTCGATGTTCTCGGGCGGCCAGTTCGGGATCTCCATGCCGAGATGGAGGCCCATCTGCGCCAGCACTTCCTTGATCTCGTTCAGCGACTTGCGGCCGAAATTCGGCGTCCGCAGCATCTCCGCCTCGGTCTTCTGCACGAGATCGCCGATATAGACGATGTTGTCGTTCTTGAGGCAATTGGCCGAGCGCACGGAGAGCTCGAGCTCGTCGACCTTGCGCAGCAGGTTCTTGTTGAAGGGCAGCTCGGAGGGCCGCTCCTCCTCGGTCGCCGCGCGCGGCTCCTCGAAATTGATGAAGAGCTGCAATTGGTCCTGCAGGATGCGCGCGGCGAGCGCCACCGAGTCCTCCGGCGTGACCGCGCCGTTGGTCTCGATGCGCATGGAGAGCTTGTCGTAATCGGTAACCTGGCCGACGCGGGTGTTGTCGACCTTGTAGCTCAC
>DASWFH010000151.1:0-5386 GCA_036394355.1 Allostellaceae bacterium
GAAGGGCTCGATGAGATCGGCTGCCATGTAGGCGACGCCCGCCTCGTCCAACGCGGCGCGGAGCACGAGCTCCCGGTCGTTGACAATGACGGAGCCGCTGACCGCTACTTCGAACGGCTCGCCGCGCTCGGCGAATTGCCAGGGAAAGATCGTGCCGTCCGGCATGCGGAAGCGGATGCAATTATGCGCCCGCAAGTCGCGTGGCGTCGCCGGCGCGCGATGGCGCGCAAGATACGCCGGCGCGGCGACCACCGCCATCCGCACCGGATCTGCGCCAACTCCACCCCGTATTGCACGACCGCAACGCTGCCCACCTCCCAATTGCCGAGATGGCCGGAGAAGAAGATCAGCGGCCTGCCGCGGGCAACCGCGCGATCGACATGCTGCGTTCCGACGGCCTCGACGCGTGTGCCCGGCGCAAAGCATCTGAGCCGCGACAGATGCGCGTACTCGGCCGTGGTGCGCCCGAGATTGTCCCACATTTCCCGGATGATGCGCCGGCGTTCTGCGGCGGAGAGATGCGGTAGGGCGATGTCGAGGTTGCGCTGCGCCCGGCGCGTCACGGCGAGGCGCGGGCCGATGATGCGGGCGATGGCGCCGCCCGCAGCGGAGGCGAGGTCGAGCGGCAGGACGCCCATTGCCGCAAGAAAGGCGGCGACGCCCTCGGCTTCGAGACGCCGCACGAGCTTATGGCGGCGCAACGGCCGCGGTTGGGTCCGGTCGCGGCGTGCCTGGCTCGCGCGAGCCGATGTCAGCTGCGCGCGCAAGCGACACCTCGCTCTGTGTGCGGAACGCCCGGCTAGTTAGACGGACAAACGGCACGGGAGTTCCATGCCGGGCGCAATTGTCTTGTCACCACCTCGTGGCAGCCATACTTTTCGTTTGACTTAATTAAGTAAATACATAAATATCGTCGGCATGGACAGCTTCAGCGCCCTGGCCGATCCGACGCGACGCCACATCGTCGAGCTGCTCGGCCGCGGCGAGCACGCCGCCGGCGCGATCACCAGGAACTTCGCCGTCAGCGCGCCTGCCGTCTCGCAGCATCTCAAGGTGCTGCGCAAGGCCCGGCTGGTGCGCGTGCGGGTCGCGGGCCAGCACCGCATCTACAGCCTCGACCCGGCGGGACTTGGCGAGATCGACGCCTGGCTGCAGCAGGTGCGTCGGTTCTGGGGCGATCGCCTCGATGCGCTCGATCTCGCGCTGCGGAAGCCGGACAAGACACAATCCACAACACGAAAAAAGAGGAGCAAGCGATGAGCGAGTACGGCGTCGTCACCGAGTCCGGCACGGTCCGCTTCGAGCGCGTGCTGCCGGGCCCGATCGAGCGCGTCTGGGCTTACCTCACGGAGTCCGAAAAGCGCGGTAAGTGGCTGGCCACCGGCAACATGGAGCTCCGCGTCGGCGGACGGGTGGAACTGCATTTCCGCCACGCCAACCTTAACGCGCACGCCGAGACGCCGCCGGAGCGCTACAAGAAATACGAAGCGGGGCACACTCTCTTTGGCCGCGTCATGCACTGCGAGCCGCCGCGCTTGCTGACCCTCACCTGGGGCGAGGAGCCGACTGCCTCGGAGGTCACTTTCGCGTTGACCCCGCGTGGAAGCGACGTGCTGCTCGTGCTGACGCATCGCCGCCTCGGCGATCGCGCGGCGATGGTCGAGGTGGCCGGCGGCTGGCACACCCATCTCGGCATCCTCGCCGACAATCTCGGAGGCGTGGAGCCCCGCGCCTTCTGGTCGACGCACAGTCGGCTCGCGGCGGACTACGACAGCCGCCTTGCGCCGGGCTGACCGCATGACGAGCAGAGATCGCGGATGACTGAGGACGGTCACCTGACGAAGGCCGCGATGGTGCGTTTCGAGCGCGTGCTGCCGGGGCCGATCGAGCGCGTCTGGGAATTCCTCACAGACTTTCGACGGGAGGTCGCATGGCGATGAATCACAAAGTGGTGTCGAGCGGAGAGTGGATCGACGCGCGCAAGCAACTCCTGATCAAGGAGAAGGAATTCACGCGCCTGCGCGATCAGCTGAGCCAGCAGCGACGCGATCTGCCATGGGAAGCCGTCACGAAGGCCTATGTTTTCCATGGACCGAACGGGAAGGAGGACTTGCCTGCGCTTTTTGGCGGACGAAGCCAGCTGATCATCTACCACTTCATGTTCGATCCAAGCTGGGACGCGGGATGCCCGCACTGCTCCCGTTGGGCCGACAATTTCAATGGAATCATCGTGCACCTGAACCAGCGCGACGTGACGATGATCGCCGTCTCCCGCGCGCCCTATCTCAAGTTGGCGGCGTACGAGAAGCGGATGGGGTGGAGTTTCAAGTGGGTCTCATCGTCCGACACGGATTTCAATCGCGACTACCACGTGTCGTTCACGCCGGAGGAATTGGCCAAGAAGGAAGCGCTTTACAACTACGCACGGCAAGATCCGAGCGCATCCGAGCGCGAAGGAATCAGCGTATTCTATAAGGACCCTTCGGGCCGGGTGTTTCACACCTACTCGACCTATGCGCGCGGCATCGAGGCGTTGAATGTGGACTATCAGTACCTCGACCTCGTGCCCAAGGGCCGGGACGAGGACGGCCGCGGGCCCTTCTGGGTGCGCCGCCATGATGAATACGACCGATGATCAGTTTGCGTAGATCGAGCACCGACCGGCTCAGCGCGGCGCTGCAGTCTGATCGGACGGCGGTGCTGCTGGGACTCATTGCGGTCACGGCGGCGGCATGGATCTACCTCCTGCTCGGCGCCGGGATCGCCATGGACGAGATGGATATGGGCGACGGCAGCGTCATGGTGATGATGCCGGCGTGGACACCGACCTACGCTGCTCTCGTTCTCCTCATGTGGGCGGTCATGATGGCGGCGATGATGCTGCCGAGCGCGGCTTCCACCATTCTCAAGGTCGCCGGCCTCGCACCGCAGCGAGCCGAGGAGGCGGCCGGCATTGCGCCGGCGCTGTTCTTCGTTGCCGGCTACCTGATGGTTTGGATCGGGTTCGGCGGCGCCGCGACATTTCTGCAGTGGGTGCTCGATTCCCGGCATCTGCTGTCGGAGACAATGGCAATCGGCAGCGCCCGTGTCGCCGGGTGTTTGGTCATCGCCGTCGGGCTCTACCAGATGACCCCGCTGAAGCAGACGTTTCTCCGGCACTGCGGCGCATCAGACGGGTGCATCGCCGGGGATCAGCGCTGGACCGCGCCGGCCATGGTGCGGCAAGGAATGCGCTACGGCGCTTCCTGCGTCGGTTGCTGCGCGGCCTTGATGTGCCTCTTGTTCGTCGGCGGCTTGATGAATGCCCTTTGGCTGGCGGGAATTTCGCTCTGGGTGCTCGCCGAGAAGACCCTGCCCTGGGGCAGCGGCATCGCCCGTCTTGCGGGCGCGGGCCTCATTGCCTGGGGAAGCGTGTCGCTGGCAATCGCGCTGTCTTGAGCAAAAGATGTATCCGCCATGTCGACTGGCTCGCCGCGAGTGCCCGTCAGCGCCGCCGCGCCGGGCGCAGCAGGCGCAACGGGTTGGGCAGCCGCTCCAGGCTCTCGCGCAAGCGCGCGCCGTAGCGTGGAATGGCCATGACATCGCCCAGGCGCCGGTCGAGGAAGGCGTGCGTATCAGCGGCGCCGGGCGAGCGGTCGTCGAGCCAATAGAGCGTGGTCGCGGCATAGACGCCGGCGAGCAGGCCGCGCTTGGTGTAGAAATTGAAATCCGTCGCGGTGTCGCCGGCGGCGTGCCACATCGCATCGACGGTGTCGTAAAGCAGCTTCAGGCTGAGCGGCAAATTGTGCGGCAACGCCAGCACCGCCAGCGCACGCCGCACCGCCTCGCGATGCGGGTCGAGCACGGCGAGGCGCGCCCGCGCGGCGGCGGCGATGCGCTCGCGCACCTTCATCGCCGCGAGATCCTGGTCGGCGAGCGCGGCGAGCATCTCGCGGTCGGCCCAGCGGCTGAAGGCGGCGACGGCGTCGCGCGCGCCGCTGGGAAAGAGCGTCGCCACCGCGGCCGCGTCGAGGCCGAGCCGCCCGCTGGCGGCCGCGATCATGCCGCCGCTCCAGCCGTCGAACGGTACGTCGCGCAGCACCGCCAGAAGCAGGGCGTCGCGCGTGGCGCTGTCGTCCATGCCCCCTACTCCCCCGTCGCATCGAGATCGATCGGAAAGCGCGCGCTCTCCTCGTTGAAGACGAGGAGGCTGAGATCGCTCATGCGCTGCGGGTAGAGGATGCCGTCGAGATGGTCGCATTCATGCTGCACGACGCGGGCGTGGAAGCCCTCGACCGTGCGGTCGACCGACTCGCCCTCGGGCGTCACGCCGCGGTAGCGGATGCGCGCCCAGCGCGGCACCGCGCCGCGCAGGCCCGGCACTGACAGGCAGCCCTCCCAGCCGAGCTCCTGGCCGTCGCCGAGCGGCGTGATCACCGGGTTGACCAGCGCCAGCAGATCCTGCGGCAGGTCGTCGGGGCGGCCGGTGACGCGCTCGTCCGGCACGCGGAAGATAACGACGCGGCGCGGCACATGCACCTGCGGCGCGGCCAAGCCGGCGCCGCCGATGTCCTCGAGCGTCTCCACCATGTCCGCGACAAGGCGCCTGATTTCCGGCGCGGTCGGATTGGCGACCGGCTGGGCGACGCCGCGCAGCACGGGATGGCCCATGCGGGCGATCTTGAGGATGGCCATGCGCGATAATATGAGCGGCGGCCTGGCCGGGGTAAAGCCCACGAGCCATCCGGCCATTTACCTTCTGGTTGCCAAGGCCGGGTAGATTCGGCAGCTTCGATCGGTCGGGAGGTACGAGAATGCCGGCATTGGGACTGCTGTTCCTTCTGGCGCAGATCGCTTGCGCGGTGCATGTCGTCCGCACCGGCCGGAACTATATCTGGATCTACATTGTCGTGTTCGTGCCGGTGGTCGGCATGTCCGCCTATTTCCTGGCGGAGATCCTGCCGGAGCTGACGCGGAGCCGGCCGGCGCGCGATGCCGCCTCCGGCATGGCGCGGGCGCTCAACCCGGGCAAGGGCTTGCGCGAGGCGACGCGGCGCGTGGCGATCACGCCGACGACCGAGAACAAGGCGCGGCTCGCCGCGGAATATCTTGCCGCGGGGCAGACCGAGCCGGCGATCGCGCTCTACCGCGAGGTCCTGACCGGCGTGCACGAGACCGATCCGGCGCTGATGCTCGGCCTCGCCCGCGCGCTCTTCGCCCAAGGCGATCTCGCCGAGACGCAGGCGCTGCTGGAGCGGCTGCGCCAGGCCAATCCCAACTACAGCTCGCCCGAGGGCCATATGATCTACACCCGCAGCCTCGAGCTGCAGGGCAAGGTCGAGCCGGCGCTCAGGGAATACGCCGCCCTCATCGCCTACTACCCCGGCCAGGAGGCGCGCTGCCGCTA
>DASWFH010000152.1:0-11081 GCA_036394355.1 Allostellaceae bacterium
CGGGCGTGCGCGGCCCGCGCGGCGGCTATCGCCTGGCGCGCGAGCGCCGCCGCATCAACCTCGGCGAGATCGTCCGCGTCGTGCGCTCGCTCGAGAGCGGCGAGGACCCGATCGAGGGCGAGGGCGGCGCGGAGCTCGGCCTTAAGGTGGTGCGGCCGCTCTGGCTCGAGCTGCAGGACGAAGTCATGCAGCGCCTCGACAGCGTCACCATCGAGGATCTGTGCAACCGCGCCCACAAGGCCGGTGTCGCCGGCGAATACGCGGCGCGGTTCGATTACACGATCTAGGCGTAGCTGCCCGTAATTGCTCAGCTTGAGAAAACCGCCTAGAACCCGTCATTCGGCAAATGCAGACCGGCGGGAGAAGGCGATGGCGCAGGTGCAGAAAGAACGACCCGAGATCGCCGTGACGGGCGAGTTCCGCGGCCGGGTCTATGACAGCATCATCGACACCATCGGCGCAACACCGCTGGTGCGCCTGGCGCGGCTCGCCAAGGCGCACAACGTCAAGGCCGACATCCTCGGCAAATGCGAGTTCTTCAACCCGCTCGCCTCGGTCAAGGACCGCATCGGCTTCGCCATGATCGACGCGGCGGAGAAGGCGGGCAAGATCCGGCCGGGCAAGACCGTGCTGGTCGAGCCAACCTCCGGCAACACCGGCATCGCCCTCGCCTTCGTCTGCGCTGCCAAGGGTTATCGCCTCATTCTCACCATGCCCGACAGCATGTCGGTCGAGCGGCGCAAGATGCTGAAGCTCTTGGGCGCCGAGCTCGAGCTAACGCCGGCGGCGCAAGGCATGCGCGGCGCGATCGCCCGCGCCGAGGAGCTGCTGAAGAGCTTCCCCGACAGCTTCATGCCGCAGCAGTTCAACAATCCGGCCAACCCCGAGATTCACCGCCGCACCACCGCGGAGGAGATCTGGAAGGACACCGGCGGCAAGGTCGATGCGGTGGTCTCCGGCGTCGGCACCGGCGGCACGCTCACCGGCGTCGGCGAGGTGCTGAAATCGCGCAAGCCCGAACTCAAGATGATCGCCGTCGAGCCCGAGGACAGCGCCGTGCTCTCGGGCGGGCCGCCCGGGCCGCACAAGATCCAGGGCATCGGCGCGGGCTTCGTGCCGGCGATCCTCAACACCAAACTCATCGACGAGACCGTGCGCATCGCCAACGAGACGGCGTTCCGCCTGGCGCGCGAGGCGGCGCGCGTCGAGGGCATCCCGGTCGGCATCTCCTCGGGCGCGGCGATCGCGGCGGCGCTCGAAGTCGGCGCGCGGCGCGACATGGCCGGCAAGATGATCGTGGTGGTGCTGCCGAGCTTCGCCGAGCGCTATCTCTCGACCGCGCTGTTCGAGGGCATGTGAAGGACGGCGCGAGATGGCGCTCACCGAGCAGCAGTTCGAGCGCTACGCCCGCCACCTCATCCTCGACGAGGTCGGTGAGGAAGGGCAGGCCAAGCTCGTGGCCGCGCGCGTGCTCGTCGTCGGCGCCGGCGGGCTGGGCTCGCCGGTGCTGCTCTACCTCGCCGCCGCCGGCATCGGCACGCTCGGCATCGTCGACGACGACACGGTCGACCTGTCGAACCTGCAGCGCCAGATCGTCCATCCGACCGCGCGCATCGGCGCCGCCAAGGTCGATAGCGCGCGCGCCACGATCGCCGCCATCAATCCCGAGGTGCGGGTCGAGACGCATGCGCAGCGGCTCGACGAGGCGAACGCGGCCGCGCTGGTCAAGCGTTACGACCTCGTCGCCGACGGCAGCGACAATTTCGCGACGCGTTATCTCCTCAACGATGTCTGCTTCGCCGAGCGGCGGACCTTGGTCGGCGCGGCGCTGTCGCCCTTCGAGGGGCAGCTCTCGACGTTCAAGGCCTATCTCGGGCCGCCGCATCCGTGCTATCGCTGCCTCTTCCGCGAGCCGCCGCCGCCCGACCTGGTGCCGCGCTGCGAGACCGCGGGCATCCTGGGCGCGGTCGCCGGCGTCATGGGCACGCTGCAAGCGACGGAAGTGCTGAAAGAGGTGCTCGGCCTGGGCGACAGCCTCTCCGGCACGCTGCTCATGTATGACGCGCTGCGCGCCGGCTTCCACAAGATCGCTCTCCCGCGCGACCCGGACTGCCCGACCTGCGGCCGCGGGCCCTGAGCCGCCGCTCGCGAGGCTTCACCCTGGCGCCTGCTCTAGGATGGCGCGCACGCGTTGCAGCAGCGCATCGCTCGCGTCGCCCCCGGCGAGCAGCCGTTGCAGCGCGAGGCGAACCGAGCGCGTGTTGGCGGCGGCATCCTCGCGCGCGGCACGGACCTCGACCAGCAAATGCTCCATGCGGAACGGCTTGTGCAAATGCGGGCACGCCAAGCCTTCCAGCGTGGCGAGCATGCCCGGCTCGCCCGTCATCAGCACGACGGGAATGCCGCGCGCGCAGGCATGCGCCGCGAGCTCCAGGCCGTGCATTCCCGGCATCACCAGGTCGAGCACGATGAGGTCCGGCGCGTCGCTGTCGAAGCGGGCAAGCGCGTCGTCGCCGGTCGAGGCGCCGCTCACCCGGAAGCCGCCCTCCTCCTCCAGCGCCGTCTGCACGATGCTGCGAATGGCCGGCTGGTCGTCGATCACAAGAACATACGACATCGCCCCGCGCCCACAATGCAGGTTCAGCAGTCGTCGCCGCTGGAGAGCCGGCGAGCCAATATCCGTAGGTAAGCAGATTGTGTTTCCCGCAGGGGTGGCAATTAAATGGTTTCAATGCGCGCGGCTCCGCACGCCCCGGAATTGCTCAGAATTCTCGCAGTCGGTGCGGATTACTTAAGATGAACCTCAAAGCATCGTCTCGAGTACGCGGTCGGGCGGGCGGTGGCCATCGGCGAAGGTCTTGATGTTGATGATCACCTTCTCGCCCATGTCGATGCGGCCCTCGAGCGTGGCCGAGCCCATATGCGGCAGCAGCACGACATTGTCGAGCTTGAGCAGCTTCGGGCTGACCGCCGGCTCGTGCTCGAACACGTCGAGCCCGGCGCCGGCGAGCTCGTGGTTCACTAGCATGCGCGTCAGCGCGTCCTCGTCGATCACCTCGCCGCGCGAGGTGTTGACGACGACCGCATGAGGCCGCAGCAGCTTCAGGCGCCGCGCGGAGAGCAGGTGATATGTCGCCGGCGTATGCGGGCAATTCACCGAGAGGATGTCGACCCGCGCCAGCATCTGGTCGAAGCTCTCCCAATAAGTTGCTTCGAGCTCCTGCTCGACCTCGTCCGGCACGCGGCGGCGGTTGTGGTAGTGGATCGACAGGCCGAAGCCGCGCGCGCGGCGGGCGACCGCCTGGCCGATGCGGCCCATGCCGAGGATGCCGAGCCGCTTGCCCCACAGACGATGGCCGAGCATGAAGGTGGGGCCCCAGCCTTGCCACTTGCCCTGCCGGATCAGCCGCTCGCCCTCGCTCAGGCGGCGCGACGCGGCGAGGAGCAGCGCCATGGTCATGTCGGCGGTGTCCTCGGTGAGGACCGCCGGGGTGTTGGTCACGGTGATGCCGCGCGTGCGCGCCGAGGCGAGATCGATATGGTCGACGCCGTTGCCGAAGGACGCGACGAGCTTGAGCCGCGGCCCGGCCTGCGCCAGCACCGCCGCATCGATGCGGTCGGTGATGGTCGGCACCAGCACGTCGCCCTGCTGCACGGCGGCAACGAGCTGCGCCTGCGTCATCGGCGTGTCGTCGAGGTTGAGGCGCGCGTCGAAGAGCTCCATCATGCGCGTCTCGATCACGTCCGGCAGCTTGCGCGTGACGATGACGAGCGGCTTCTTCGGCGGCATTGGCTCCCTCGCTCCGGGCATCTCTCGGCCGGCTGACCATGGCCATACCAAGCGGCGCCGCGAGTGTCCAGCCCGCGGCGGCGCCGGCGCTTGACCGCCAGAGTCGAGGGGATTAGAGCATGAAGCCGTGTTGTGCGTCTCGCGGCCCCGTCGAGCACCTTCTCGCACGCGCTTCCGGCTTGCGGCCGCGGCCATTCTCGTGCTGGTGGCATCGAGCGGCGGCGCGGCGGAGAAGCAGCTGCCGCGCTTCGTCAGCCTGCGCGCCGACGAGGTGAACCTGCGCACCGGCCCGGGCGAGCGATACCCCATCGACTGGGTCCTTGTCCGAAAGGGTCTGCCGGTGGAAATCGTCGAGGAGCTCGACGTGTGGCGCAAGATACGCGATTTCCAGGGCAGCGAGGGCTGGGTGCATCAGCGTATGCTGACGGGCGCCCGCAACGTGCTGGTCGAGGGCGCGGTGCGCGTCCTCCACGTCGAGCCGGATCCGGCCTCGCCGGCGGCGGCGCGCGCCGAGGCGGGAGTTGTCGCCCGCCTGATAGAATGCCGCGGCCCCTGGTGCCGCGTCGAGGCGCAGGGCATCAAGGGCTGGCTCAAGCGCGACGAGATCTGGGGCGTCTATCCCGATGAAGCCGTGCAGTAGCGGAGGCCCATCGTTGCCCTTGCGGGTGATCGAGGCGATGTGTCAGCCGGCGGGCGCGGGTCAACGAGGATCGCTGGGCGCGCGCAACGGCGCGGTTTGGCTCCTCGACGCGACGACGCGACAGCGGTGCTGGTGAAACTCGTTTAGCTCAGATCGCCGGCGAGGGCGGCGCGCACCGGTTCGGGCATCACCGCCATGTGGCCGTAATTGGCGTGATCGATGCCGACGACAACCGGCGCCCCGGGCGTGCGGAAGGCGGCCTTCTGCCGCGCGGTGAAGGGGAAGCGCAAAAACTGCACCGAGGACGCCTTGCCTTGCGCGCTGGTGTTCTCGCGCATCGGATCCGCGATGCCGGCGAGGCGCTCGCCGCCGACGGTGAGGAACATGCGGTCCTCGATCCCGCCGAGGCGCGCCAGCGCCTTCTCGCGCTGCGCCGCGTCCTCGATCTCGATCATCACGGTGGCGACGAGTTCGTTGCCTTGCGGCACCAGCGGGTTGTAGGCGGAGAGCTCGTCGGCGATCTGCGCCTCGCCGCCGCGCTCGATGTAGAGCATCTCATGCACCTGGTGCCACATCGTGTCGTAATTCTCGAAATAGAAGGTGCAGAACGGCCCCACTTCGATGCGGCGGTGGCGCTTGATCTCGCCGATGCGGCGGCGGTGCTCGCGCCGGTCGCGCGCATATTGCTCGATCGGCAGGATGTCGGCGCGGGTGAGCTGACGTTTCGCGGCCACGGATCGTTCCTCAGCGCATGAGCCCATAGGCGCGGGCGAAGAGCTCGATCGGATGGAACGCCTCGGCGGGCGGCGTGCTCTCGCCATCCGCCGTCGCCATGCCCTGAAGTATGTGCGTCGCCGCGAGCGGGCATTCCGAGGCGACGAAGGCTTTGGCGTTCTTCGCCGCCTGGCGCGCCACCGGTTTTCCCACTTTGAGCGCGACGTCGAAATTCTCCGTGAGCACGCCCCAGCTGCCGCCATGGCCCGAGCAGCGCTCGATCACCGCGACATCCGGCTGCGGCACCAGGCGCAGCATCTCCGCCGCCTTGGCACCCATGTTCTGCGCGCGCGCATGGCAAGCGAGATGCAGCGTGACGCCGCCCGGCAGCGTCTGCAGTCCGGGTGCGAGGCCTTCCTTGCGCGCGATGTCGACCACGTATTCGCTGATGTCGAAGGTGGCGCGCGCCAGCCGCTCCACCGCCTTGTCCTCCGGCAGGATCAGCGGCCATTCGAATTTCAGCATCAGCGCGCAGGACGGCACCAGCGCGACGATGTCGTAACCCTGCTCGATGTAAGGTGCGAGCGCCGTGGCCACCTTGTGCGCGCGCTCGGCGACTCGGGCGATGTCGCCTTGCTCGAGATGCGGCATGCCGCAGCAGCCGGGATAGGCGACTTCGGTAGCGATGCCGTTCTTGGCCAGTACCGCGCGCGTCGCTTCGCCGATGCGCGGGCTGCTGTAGTTGACGAAGCAGGTGGCGTAGAGCAGGGCCTTGCGCCCATGCGCTGGCGCGCTCGCATCCACATCGGCCCCATCGGCCTTCGCGCGCATGACGAAGCTGCGGCCGTGGAATTTGGGCAGCGCCGCGCGGCGGTCGATATCGGCCACCTTCTCCATCGCGGGCCGCGTCACGCTGTTCTCGACCTTGGTCGCCCAGTTCACCAGCGCCGCCGCCGCCGCGGCGAGCTTGCCGTTGCGGTCGGTCTCGACCAGCTGGCGCTGCGTCCAGGAGACTTTTCCCTCGCGGAAGTCGGCGGCGCGGTAGCGCAGCATCAGATGCGGAAAGTCGAGGTTGAACGCGTGCGGCGGCACATAGGGGCACTTGGTCATGAAGCACATGTCGCAGAGCGTGCAGGCCTCGACGACCGTGGCGTAGTCCTTCACATCGACCGCGTCCAACTCGCCGGTCGCGGAATTGTCGATCATGTCGAACAGCCGGGGAAAGCTGTCGCACAGGTTGAAGCAGCGGCGACAGCCGTGACAGATGTCGAAGACGCGATGCATCTCCGCGTCGAGCTTGGCGCGGTCGTAGAAATCCGGGTCCTGCCAATCGAGCGGATGACGCGTCGGTGCGTCGAGACTGCCTTCGCGCATGTCCTCAAGGTTCCTCGGCAGACGCCAGGAGCGCGAAGGGGCGCGGCGCGCGCCCCTTGCGTCTCTCAGGCATCAAAGGGGCAGCTCAGACGAGCTGGTCGAGCGCCTTCTGGAAGCGGCCGGCATGCGACTTCTCGGCCTTGGCCAGTGTCTCGAACCAGTCGGCGATCTCCTCGAAGCCCTCGTTGCGCGCGGTGCGCGCCATGCCCGGATACATGTCGGTGTATTCGTGGGTCTCGCCGGCGATCGCCGCCTTGAGATTGTCGCCGGTCGGGCCGATCGGCTTGCCCGTCGCCGGGTCGCCTACTTCCTCGAGGAATTCGAGATGGCCATGCGCATGGCCCGTCTCGCCCTCGGCGGTCGAGCGGAACACCGCGGCCACGTCGTTGTAGCCCTCGACATCCGCCTTTTGCGCGAAATAGAGATATCGCCGGTTGGCCTGGCTCTCGCCGGCGAAGGCGGCCTTCAGATTGTCTTCGGTCTTCGAACCCTTGAGTTTGGCCATGAGTTCTCTCCTCTTCCGCCACCAACGGGGTGCCATGCGCGACCGCGCGGCGCTCATCCCTTATGGACCCGGCGACAGCACGTGTCAATAGATTAGAAACGTTCTAGGCAGCGATTTTCAGATGTCCGTGGGTGCCGTCGCGGCGCTCACTCAGCGGCGGCGCGCTCGACGCGGATGATGACGTCGACGCGGCGGATGGCCGTGCCGGCGGGTGGCGCGGGCAGGCTGGTCACGCCGATGCGCTCGCTGGGGATGTCGACCAGCTCGCCGCTGTCCTCGAAGAAGAAATGGTGGTGGTCGCCCACATTGGTGTCGAAATAGGAGCGGCCTGGATTAACCACGACTTCGCGCAACAAGCCGGCGGTGACGAACTGGTGGAGCGTGTTGTAGACGGTGGCGAGCGAGACCGGCACCGACGCGGCGATCGCCTCGCCATGCAGCTGCTCGGCGCTGACATGCCGGTCGCCCTGGTCGAAGAGCAGGCGCGCGAGCGCCAAGCGCTGCCGGGTCGGGCGCAGGCCCGCCGCGCGCAGCAGCTCGAGAGCATTGGCGAAGGGACGTGCGCTCATCGCGTTACCAGGACAGGCGTCCACAAAAGTCGGGCGAACGGCGCGATTTTAGCTCAGAGCGCCGCCGCATCAAAGGAAGAACTGGGCGTCCGGGCGTCCCGTCAATTGCCGGTCTGCAGCCGCTCGACCAGCTCGCGCACCGTCGGGATGAAGCCGTTCGCGTAATAAGGGTCGCCGGCGAAGCGATAGGCGTTATGCCCGGCGAACATGAGCTGGAACTCGACATCCTCGGAATGGCTGATCTGCTGCAGGGTTTTCTGGATGCAGAAGCTGCGCGGGTCGGCCTTCTTGCCGGTGGTGCCCTCCTCGTTCTGCGCCCAGTTGGAGAACTGGCAGGCGCTGAGGCAGCCCATGCAGTTAATCTGATCCTCCCGGATCTCGAGCGCCTTTTCCGGCGACACGAAAACGAGCGTCGAATCCGGCGTGCGCAATGCCTCGGTGAAGCTCTGGCTCATCCAGGTGAGGGCGCGCTCGCGGTCATGCGGCGTCAGATAGACGACGCGCCTGCGGGCGCCGACTTCGAGCGGCGCCAGATGGTCGCCCACCGGCTCGACCGAATAGGCCACCTGGCGCTCCGAGCGCGCCTGCAGATCGTTGAGGAAATTGTTGCGCACCGCCGAGGAATAGAAGCCGGTCGGGCTGAAGCGGTTGAGGTATACATCACCCTCCTTGAGGGTCAGCAGCTTGCGCTTCCATGCGTCGGAGATCGGGCTCTCCTTGGTCAGGAGCGGCCGCGTGCCGAACTGGAAGGCGATCGGTCCGAGCTCGGGATTGTCGAGCCAGTCGCGCCATTCGTTGAGGCACCAGACGCCGCCCGCCATGAAGATCGGCGTGGCGGCGAGGCCGAACTCGAACATCAGGCGCCGGAGTTCGACGACGCGCGGCAGCGGCGGCTCGGGCCTCTCCGGATCCTCGCTGTTCGACAATCCGTTATGCCCGCCGGCCAGCCACGGATCCTCGTAGACGACGCCGCCCAGCCAATCGCGGAACTTATGATAGGCGCGCTTCCACAGCGCGCGGAAGGCGCGCGCCGAGGACACGATCGGATAGTAGTGGACGCCGTAGCTGGCGCAGATCTCGGCGATCTTGTAGGGCATGCCGGCGCCGCAGGTGACGCCGTGGATGAGGCCGCGCGCGCCTTCGAGAACGCCGTGCAGGATGCGCTCGGCCGCGGCCATCTCCCACAGTACGTTCATGTGGATGCGGCCGTCGCCGTTGGAGCGCTCATGCGCGACGCGCGCCTGATGGATGCCGCCGGCGATGGAATAGGCGATCAGCTCCTCATGCCGCTCGCGTCGCGTGCGCCCGCGATAGATCTGATTCACCGGCTGGCCCTGCGCATCGCAGCTGTCGGCGTTGACGCCGGAGAAGGTGCCGACGCCGCCGCACGCCGCCCAGGCGCCGGAACTCTCGCCGTTGGACACGGAGATGCCCTTGCCGCCTTCGACCAGCGGCAGCACCTCGCGGCCGGAAATCAACAATGGTTTGAGTGCGATCACGTTTCCCAGCCTTCCCCACGCCTGCGCCGGACGCCATCGGACCACGCTATATGTATCAATCAGATTAACGAAATCAAAGGGCTTTGCCGGCGATCCCTTCGGCGACGCGGTCGGGACAGTCGCTGAAGACGGAATCGACCCCCCAGGAGAACAGCTCCTGCGCCCGCTGCGGCAAATTGACCGTATAGGCGAATAGCGACAGTCCGGCGTCGCGCACGATTTCGACCGTCGGCTGGTCGAGCCGACGCTGGTCGGCGTGCAGCATGGCGCAGTCGAGCGCCTCGACCTGGCGGCGCCAGTCGCGCGGCAGGGTGCCGACCAGGAGGGCGCGGGCGAGATGCGGCGCCACCGCGCGCGCCGCCGCGAGCGCGGTGGGCTTGAAGCTCGACAGCACGGGCGGCGGCAGCGCGGCGGGCCAGCGCTCGGCGAGGACGGCCGCCGCGGTGCGCCCGGTCGCGGCCTCGGCACCCGGCCCCGGCTTCAGCTCTACCACGGCGCCGAGATTGAGCTGGGCGAGAAGGCCGATGGTCTCCTCGAGGCCGGGCACCGGCTGGCCGGCGAAATCCGGACCGAACCACGTACCGGCGTCGAGGCGGCGAACCTCGTCGAAGGTCAGGCGCGACACGGGCCCACGGCCGTTGGTCGTCCGGTCGAGCGTGTCGTCATGCAGCAGGATGCAGCGGCCGTCGCTGGTCAGGCGCACGTCGAACTCCACCCATTCGACATTGAGCGCCGCCGCCATGCAGAACCCGGCCAGCGTATTCTCGGGCGCCGCCAGAGCCGCGCCGCGATGGCCGATGATGCGCGGCCATCGCCGCTCGGGCGCGGTCATCGATGCCGATTTGACTCAGGTCGCCGCCTTGGCTTCCTGCCGCTTGGTGCCGATGTCCTCGCCAGTCGCCTGATCGACCTGCTTCATGCTGAGCTTGACTTTGCCGCGATCATCGAAGCCCAGCACCTTGACCTTCACCTGGTCGCCGACCTTGACCACGTCGGTGGTCTTGCCGACGCGCTGCGGCGCCAGTTCGCTGATATGGACGAGCCCGTCGCGCGCGCCGAGGAAATTGACGAAGGCGCCGAAATCGACGGTCTTCACCACCTTGCCCGAATAGATCACGCCGACCTCGGGTTCGGCGACGATGCCGCGGATCCAGTCGATCGCCGCGCGCGAGGCGTCGGCGTCGACCGCGGCCACCTTGATGGTGCCGTCGTCCTCGATGTCGATCTTGGCGCCGGTGACCTCGGTGATCTCGCGGATCACCTTGCCGCCCGAGCCGATCACTTCGCGGATTTTGTCCTTGGGGATAGTGATGGTGGTGATGCGCGGCGCATTGCTGCTGACCGCCTCGCGCGCTCCCGTCAGCGCCTTGCCCATCTCGCCGAGGATATGGAGCCGCGCGCCCTTGGCCTGGCCGAGCGCGATCCGCATGATCTCCTCGGTGATCGAGGTGATCTTGATGTCCATCTGCAGCGCGGTGACGCCGTGTGCTGTGCCGGCGACCTTGAAGTCCATGTCGCCCAGATGGTCCTCGTCGCCGAGAATGTCGGACAACACGGCGAAGTCGCGGCCCTCCTTGATGAGGCCCATGGCGATGCCGGCCACCGGATTCTTCAGCGGCACGCCCGCATCCATCAGCGACAGCGAGGCGCCGCACACGGTGGCCATGGAGGACGAGCCGTTCGACTCGGTGATCTCCGAGACGACGCGCACGGTGTAGGGGAAGCTCTCCTTCTCCGGCAGCAGCGGATGGACGGCGCGCCAGGCGAGCTTGCCGTGGCCGATCTCGCGACGCCCGGGCGAGCCTATGCGGCCCGCCTCGCCCGTCGAGTAGGGCGGGAAATTGTAGTGCAGCATGAAATGCGAGCGGTACTCGCCCTCGAGCGCGTCGATGATCTGCTCGTCCTGCCCGGTGCCGAGCGTCGTCACCACGATCGCCTGCGTCTCGCCGCGGGTGAAGATCGCGGAGCCGTGGGCGCGCGGCAGCACGCC
>DASWFH010000153.1:0-10971 GCA_036394355.1 Allostellaceae bacterium
ACCAGCAGCGCGGTGAGGCCGACCAAGGTCATGAACACGGTGACGCGGCCGATCAGCCGCTGCAAATTGGGCGCAGCGTTGCCGAACTCGCGGATGCGCCAGCCGGCATCGGGGAACGCCGATTTGACCGCGGCGACCCAGGCGGACGCGTCGGCGCCCGGCGGCAGCCTGAGGCGATAGCTATAGCCGACGAGCGCGCCGGGCGCGAGCAGCCCGGTCTCGGCGAGCGCCGGCGTCGCAACCATGATGCGTGGCCCGAACTCGAAGCCGCCGGTCGCCGCGTCAGGCTCGTGCGTCAAGATCGCACGCAGGGTGAAGGTGGCATCGCCGACGCGGACCGGGTCGCCGAGATGCAGCTTGAGGCGCGTCAGCAGCCCCGGCGCGACTACCGCGCCCCAGTGGCCGTCGCGCTTGGCGACCGCCGCGTCGAGCATCTGCGCCGGGTCGAGCGTCACCGCGCCGTAGAGCGGGTAGGCGCCGTCGACGGCCTTCAGCTCGACCAGGGCGCGCTCGTCGCCATCCTCGGTGCGCGCCATCGCGCGCATCTGTGCGACTTCCGAGACATCGGCGTCCTTGGCAAGGTATGCGCGCTGCTGCGGCGTCGCTGGGCGATGCACGAGGTGCAGCTCGATATCGCCGCCGAGCATGGCGCGCGCGTCGGCGCGCAAGCCCGCGCTCACCGCCGCCGAGAGCGAGCCGACGCCGGCGATGACGGCGACCCCCAGGGCAAGGCAGGCGAGAAAGATGCGGAAGCCGCGCAGCCCGCCGCGCAGCTCACGCCGCGCCAGCCGCCAGGCGAGCGGCATCGTCGGCATGGCTCAGCGCACGCCCAGCCGGGCGACGCCGGCGGCCGTGCCGGCTTGCTCCGGCGCCTCGACGATGCGGCCGTCCGCCATGTGGACGATGCGGTGGCATTGCCGCGCCAGGTCGCGGTCATGCGTGATGAGCAGCAGCGTGGTGCCGTGCTTGGCGCTCAGCTCGAACAGCAGATCGATGACGCGCCGCCCGGTCGCCGTATCGAGATTGCCGGTCGGCTCGTCCGCGAGCAGCAGGTTGGGCGCCGCGACGAAAGCGCGCGCCAGGGCGACGCGCTGCTGCTCGCCGCCCGAAAGCTGACCGGGATAATGCAGCACGCGCTCCTCCAGCCCAACCGCGGCCAGCCCGGCGCGCGCCGCCTCGAACGCGTCGCCGCGCCCGGCGAGCTCGAGCGGGATGGCGACATTTTCGAGCGCGGTCATGGTGGGGATGAGGTGAAAAGACTGGAAGACGATGCCGATGGCATCGCGGCGGAAGCGCGCGAGGCCGTCCTCGTCGAGCTTGCCGAGATCGACGCCGGCCACCACGACGCGGCCGGCGCTCGGCCGCTCCAGGCCCCCCGTCACCATCATCAAGGTCGACTTGCCCGAGCCCGACGGGCCGACCAGGCTCACCGTCTCGCCGGCGCCGACGCGGAGCGAGACGCCGCGCAGGACGTTGACGGGACCGGCGGCGCTCGTCAGTGTTAGGCGCACTTCATCGAGCAAGATCATTGGATCGTCGGAACGGGGCGGGGCCTGCATGTCACCTCTAATTGTGTGGGAACGGCCCGGATGCCTCCTCGGCCGGCGCATCCTCCGCCGATATGGCGATGTCCGCGCCGTTGTCAACATCGCCAACAGGTTGCGCGCATTTTCGCTCATCGCGCTGCTCTCGATCGGCGTCGCCACAGGCGCGCGCGGCGAAGCGCAGGCGTCGCCACGGATTCTCGCGCTCGGCGACAGCCTAACCGCCGGTTTCGGCCTGTCGCCCAAGGAGTCCTTCCCGGCGCGCCTCCAGGCGAAGCTCGCCGCTGCCGGCGTCGACGCGCAGGTGGTGAATGGCGGCGTCTCCGGCGATACCAGCGCCGGCGGGCTGGCGCGGCTCGATTGGGCGCTCGCCGATCACCCCGACGTGGTGCTCGTCGAGCTCGGAGCCAACGACGCGCTGCGCGGCATCGATCCACAGCTGACCTACGCCAATCTCGACAAGATCCTGACGCGGCTCAAAGCAGTGGGCGCCAAGGTCATGCTGCTTGGGATGCGCGCGCCGCCCAATTGGGGCCGGCGCTACCAGGCGCAGTTCGACGCGATCTTTCCCGATCTCGCTACGAAGCACCACGTCCCGCTTTATCCCTTCTTCCTCGACGGCGTCGCGCTCGATCCGGCGCTCAACCAGAGCGATGGGCTCCACCCTACGGCGCGCGGCGCCGACATCATCGCCGAGCGCATCGCGCCTCTCGTCGCGCACCTCCTGGCAGACAAGGCGGCGCAGGGATGAGTGGCGCGCCGACCACGCGCTTTGTCGCCGCGCATGCGACCGCCGATGGCTGGGCCGCGGCGGCGGCCTCCTGCGCCGACCAGCTGAGCCCGCTGCCCGAAGGTGCCAATCTCGGTTTCCTCTACGCCAGCGACGCACTCGCCGGCGATCTTCCCAACATTCTCCCGTTCCTGCGGCAACGCACCCACATTGCCGACTGGGTCGGCAGCGTCGGCTTGGGCGTCTGCGCCACCGGGCAGGAGTATTTCGGCGCGCCGGCGCTCGTCGTGCTGGTTGCCGCGCTGCCGCGGGGCGGGTACGAACTGTTCGGGCCGCAATCCGCGGGCGCGCACGGCCCCACCGTCCTGCAGAGGGAGTGGCTGAGGCGCGTGCGGCCAATGCTCGGCATCGTCCATGGCGATCCGCGCGACGCGGCCTCTGCCGCCACCATCGCCACGCTGGCGCGCGAGGCGTCGCTCTTTCTCGTCGGCGGCATCGCCGCAGCTGCCAGTGCGCCGGTGCAAGTCGCCGGCCGCGTCGTCGAGGGGGGCCTCTCCGGCGTGCTGCTATCGCCCGACATTCCCGTGATCACCGGCTTGACCCAGGGCTGCTCGCCGATCGGTCCGGCGCGGCGCATCACGGGGGCGCGCGACAACATCATCATGGCGATCGAGGACCGCCCGGCGCTCGAGGTCTTCAAGGAGGATATCGGCGAACTGCTGTCGCGCGACCTGAAGCGCGTCGCCGGCCTCGTTTTCGCCGCTT
Organism: Allostellaceae bacterium; assembly: GCA_036394355.1. Classification (GTDB taxonomy): domain Bacteria; phylum Pseudomonadota; class Alphaproteobacteria; order ATCC43930; family CGMCC-115725; genus DAHUYF01. The sequence continues at coordinate 3,040 of DASWFH010000153.1, forward strand.
TCCCCGTCGCCGGCTCCGACACCGGCGATTATGTCGTGCGCAATCTCGTCGCCATCGACGTGCAGCGGCAATGGCTCGCCGTCGGGCACAAGGTGTCGAGCGGCGATCCCGTGCTGTTCTGCCGTCGCGACCCGGCGAGTGCCACCACCGATCTCCAGCGCATGCTGGTCGATCTCAAGCGTCGCGCCGGCGGCACGCCGCGCGCCGGGCTCTATTTCAGCTGCGTCGCGCGCGGTCCGAACCTGTTCGGCGAATCCTCGCACGAGCCGCGCATGATTCGCGACGCGCTCGGCGCCTTTCCCCTCGCCGGATTCTTCGGCAATGGCGAGATCGCGCATGACCGGCTGTACGGCTACACCGGCGTCCTCGCGCTGTTCTTGTGACAGGCCCACGCCATGCTTCGCCTGTTCGTCGGCATTGCGCTGCCGCCCGAGACCAAGCTTCGCTTGTCGCTCATCTCGGCGGGGGTGCCGGGCGCCCGCTGGGTGGATCCTGGCAACTACCATGTGACGCTGCGCTTCATCGGCGAGGTCGACGAGGGCATGGCCGGCGACATCGATGCGGCGCTGGCGCGCATCCACGCCAAGCCTTTCGACCTCGTGCTGACCGGGGTCGGCCAGTTCGGCGATCGCATGCTATGGGCCGGCGTCGAGAAGAACCCGGCGCTGCTGCATCTGCGCGACAAGGTGGAGAGCGCGCTGGTGCGGCTCGGCCTCGAGCCCGAGCCGCGTCGCTATGCGCCACACGTCACCCTCGCGCGCTTGAAGGGCGCCTCGGAGGCGCGGCTCCGAGCCTACATCCAGGAGCACGCGCTGTTTCGTGCCGAGCCTTTCGCCGTCGATCGGTTCAGCCTGATCGCGAGCTATCTGACGAAGAGCGGCGCCATCTACGAAGATCAGGCGGATTACGCGTTGCGCTGAAAAGAGTGGCCGCGGCCAGAGGGGTGAGGGGATCCCGCTCCAGGCCGCGGCCGTCTCGCGCGAGACTAAAGTTCAGAGATAGAACTGGGCCAAAGAGGGCACATCCGCGGCCGCCGCGAAATGGGGCGGAATGATGCTGACGATGCCGGCAAGCAAGGTGGCGATGCCGATTGCGATCGCGGTCACGAAAGCGTATGCGCTGCTGTCGTCGTCGTGGAGGAGCGTCGATGCCAAATCGGTCATTGGGGCCTCCCGCGTCGTGCGAGCATGGTACGGGGTTCCCGTTAAATCCGAGTAAAATAAACGGCGAGTCGCGGCCGATTCTCGAGTGAAAGTCGCGCGTCTATTGTCGTGAATTTTGCGCGTTTTCTACGGAATTCTTTGCACCCGGTGGCCGCATGAAAAAACGGCCGGCGCTGCCGCCGGCCGTTTCGCTGTGGCCCAGCAAAATGCGCGGCTCAGCGCGAGCCGCCTGGCTGCGGCACGATGCGCAGATAGGGCCGCGGCGCCTTCCAGCCCTGCGGGTAGATCTTCTTGGCCTCGTCGTCCGACACGGAGCCGGCGATGATCACATCGTCGCCCGGCTTCCAGTTGACCGGCGTTGCCACGCGGTGCTTCGCGGTCAGCTGCAGCGAATCGATGACGCGCAGCACCTCGTCGAAATTGCGCCCGGTCGTCATCGGGTAGACGAGGATCAGCTTGATCTTCTTGTCCGGCCCGACCACGAAGACGTTGCGTACCGTCTGATTGTCGGCTGGCGTGCGCTTGGAAGCGTCGCCCGATGTGCTGGCGGGAAGCATCTGGTAGAGCTTCGCCACCTTGAGCTCGGGATCGCCGATGATCGGGTAGTTCGGCGCGGTGCCCTGGGTTTCCTTGATGTCGTTGGCCCACCGGCTGTGGTCCTGCGTGCCGTCGACGCTGAGCCCGATGATCTTGGTGTTGCGCTTGTCGAATTCCGGCTTGATGCGCGCCATGTAGCCGAGCTCGGTCGTGCATACCGGCGTGAAATCCTTGGGATGCGAGAACAGCACCGCCCAGGAATCGCCGATCCAATCGTGGAAGCGGATACGACCTTGCGTGGTGTCGGCCTCGAAATCCGGTGCCACGTCGCCAATCTGCAATGCCATGCTCTCCTCCTTATTTGTCTATATTCGCCGCTCAGTGTCTCGATGCAAAGATCGCGTCCAGCGCTGTGGCGGAGCGGGCAGCAGCGAGCGATCTCTCGCCACCCGTCGCGCCGTTCCGCGCCAGCCAGCCCCGCCGGCCGACCCATTCCTCGGTCCAGCGGGCAACGGTCTCTGAATCGGCTCCGCCTTCGCGCCAGCCGTGCCGAAGCGCGGCCAGCTCGTCGAGGCGCTGCTGCCATTCTGTACCAAAGAGAGCGCCGAGGAAACGTTTCACTTGCACGGCCAGGGCGGGGCTCTGACCACCGGTGGAGACGGCGATGAGCAACTCGCCCCGGCGCAGCGTGGCCGGCGCGTGCACATCGCACAGCGCCGGCTCATCCTCGACATGGACCAGCGCGCCCGCCGCGCGTGCCGTCGCGGCGAGGTCGCAGGCGTGGCGTGCGGCGCGCTCGGCGATGAAGACCATGCGCGCGGCGGCGAGCTCTTGCGCGCTCGGCAGCCGGCGCACGAGCCGGCTGCCGGCAGCATGGGCGAGGCTCGGCGAAGGGTCGTCGGCATAGACCGAGAGGTCGGCGGCGCCGGCTTCGTCGAGCAGCGCCAGCCGCCGCTCCGCCGCTGCACCGTTGCCGACGAGGACGAGCCTCAGCCGCGTCAGGTCGAGAACCATCGGGAGCATCACGAAGCCTCCTTGAGCCGGGCCGCGCCGAGCGCGGCCTTGAGCCGCTCGGCCCCCGCGCGGTGGCAGAAATCGCCAAAACCTTCGCCGACGAGGCGCTCGGCGGCGAACAGCGCGAACAACAGGCCCAGGCGCTCGGCCACTTGCGCGTAAGGCACGCGGTCGACCAGCGCGAAGCTCAGCCGCGTGCCCTCGAAATCGCCGCCGACATAAAGCGCGTAGAAGCCGGGCATGCGGCCGACGATGCCGATGTCGCCGGCATAGGGGCGGGCGCAGCCATTGGGGCAGCCGGTGATGCGGATGCTGAGCCGCTCGCCTTCGAGCCCAAAGCGCCCAAGCTCCTGCGCGATGCCGTCGAGCAGCGGCTCACGCACGCGTTCCGCCTCGGTGAGCGCGAGGCCGCAGGTCGGCAGTGCCGGGCAGGCGAGCGCCCAGCGCTGCACCGGCGTCAGGCTCTCGGCGCGAGTGACGCCGTGCGCGTCGAGGATGGCCTCGACGACCGGGCGGTCGGCGGGCGCGACATCGCTGAGGATAATGTCCTGCTGCGGCGTCAGGATCGGATCGGGCGCGACGCGCTCCATGATCCGCCGCAGCGCCGTGCGCAGGCGGCTGCCCCGGGCGACATCGACGATGCGGCCGCTCGCCACGGGGATGCCCAGATAAAGCCTGCCATCGCCCTGCTCGTGCCAGCCGAGATGGTCCTTGACGCGGAATGGCGGCATCGCCCGCGGCGCCTCGAGCGGCTTGCCGAGGTAAAGCTCGAGCTGCGCCTTGGCCCAAGTCTCGCCGCGCTCGGCAATAAGGTATTTGAGGCGCGCATGGCGACGGTCGGAGCGGTCGCCATGGTCGCGGTGAAGCTTCACAACCGCCGCCGCCGCCTCGGCGAGATCCTCGGGAGCAACGAAGGCGACCGGCGTCGCCAGGCGCGGATATGTGCGCGGATTGTTGTGGGTCATGCCGAGCCCGCCACCCAGCGCGAAATTGTAGCCGGCGAGCCGATCGCCCTCGTAAAGCGCGATGATGCCGAGGTCGTTGGTCAGCACATCGACCGAATTGTCCTCGGGCAAGGCGAGGCCGATCTTGAATTTGCGCGGCAGGTAGGTCGAGCCATAGAGGCTCTCCTCATCCGTGCCGGCCACGTGCTCGCCGTCGAGCCAGATCTCGTGATAGGCGCTGCTCTGCGGCAGCAGATGCGTCGAGAGCTGGCGTGCGTCCTCCTCCAGGCGCACATGCGCCGCGTCGCGGATCGGCGCCGCCACGGTGGTGACGGTGCGCACCACATCGCCGCAGGCCGCCAGCGTCGTCAGCAGCGCCTGGTTGATCCCGGCGATTGTCTCCTTGAGGTCGCGCTTGATGACGCCGTGATATTGGATGCTCTGGCGCGTGGTGATGCGCAGCGTGCCGTTCGCATAACGGTCGGCGAGGTCGTCGAGCGCCAAGTACTGCGCCGCGGTCAGGCGCCCGCCGGGGATGCGGACGCGCACCATGAACTGGTGCTCCTTCTCGAGCCCCTGCTGCTTGCGCTCGGTCGCGGTATCGCGGTCGTAGCCTTGATAGATGCCGTGGAACTTGAGCAGGCTGTAGCCGTCGTCGTCGAAGGCGGGCGCCGGAGTGGCAAGGCCCGCGGCGAGATCGCCGCGCAAGCCACGGCTCTCCTGCTTCACCTCTTCGACTTTGGACGGCGCGCCCTTGACCTTCATCTCTCGCCTCACCTCGCTTTAGCCGCACTTCTAAAACGCCCGCAAGCTGAGCCTCAACTCGGCGTTGTGATATCAATCTAATTACCGTTCACCAGCTTGTCAAACTTGCATATTATACAGATAAATAATGTTATTAGTCCCCTCACTGGACCATCATCTCTCGCGAGATTCAACATGATCGGCTATCACCGATGATATTAGACAGAGCAGCGAGGGCGGCGATGGCGTGGGATCCGGCGCTTTATCTGAAATTCGGCGACGAGCGGCTGCGGCCCGGCTTCGAGCTCTTCGCGCGTATCGGCGAGCTGCCGCCTGGGCCGCTCTACGAGCTGGGCTGCGGCACCGGCGTCCATGCCCGCGCCATGGCGGCGCGGTGGCCCGATCGCGCGCTCAGCGCCATCGACCGCTCCCGCGAGATGCTGACCAAGGCGGCGGCCGAGCCGGCGCCGATCCATTGGGTCGAGGCGGACATCGCGCGGTGGTCGGCGCCGGCGCCGGGCGCGCTCATCTTCTCCAACGCGACGCTGCAATGGCTCGACGAGCACGAGCGCTTGCTCCCGCATCTGCTGCGCCAACTCGCGCCCGGTGGCATTCTGGCGGTGCAGATGCCGCGCAATTTCGACCAGGATTCGCATCGCCTGATGCGCGAGACGGCAACGCAAGGCCCGTGGGCCGAGCGGCTCGCGCCGGTGCTCGGCAGCGCCACGGTGCTGCGGCGCGAGCCGGTGATGCCGCCCGAGGCCTATTACGACCTGCTAGCGCCGCTGGCGGCCGACATCGACCTGTGGGAGACCGACTATCTGCACGTCCTGACCGGCGGGGATGCGGTGCTCGAATGGGTGCGCGGCACCGCGCTCAGGCCGCTGCTCGAGGCGCTGGCGCCAGGCGAGCGCGCGTCCTTCGTCGCCGCCTACGGCGCCAAGCTGCGCCAGGCCTACCCGCGGCGCCGCGACGGCAAGACGCTGTTCCCCTTCCGCCGCCTGTTCCTCATCGCGCGCTTGGGTTAGGCTTCGCCACCGACCAAAGCGAGGCGATCATGCGTTACTGGCTGCTCAAGTCGGAGCCGTCGGCATATTCGTGGGACCAGCTGGTGAAGGACGGGCGCACGAATTGGAGCGGCGTGCGCAACTTCCAAGCCGCCAACAATCTGAAGGCCATGAAGAACGGCGACCGCGCCTTCTTCTACCACTCGAGCGAGGGGCTGGAGATCGTCGGCATCGTCGAGATCGTGAAAGAGGCGTATCCCGATCCCGGCGACAAGCAGGGCCGCTTCGTCATGGTCGATGTGCGCCCATTGCAGCCGGTGAAGAAGCCGGTGACGCTGGCGGCAATCAAGGCCGAGCCCAAGCTCGGCGATCTCGCGCTGGTGCGGCAGTCGCGGCTTTCCGTCGTGCCGGTCGCGGCCGAGGAATGGCGCATCATCTGCAAGATGGCCGGCGTCCCCGCGTGAGCGGACAGCGGCTCTGCCGCGCCGAGGAAATACCCGAAGGCGCCGGGCGCAGCTTCCGCTTCGGCTCGGGCCCGGATCTGCAGATGGTGTTCGTGGTGCGCCGGCGCGGCGTGCTCCACGCCTATGAGAATGCCTGCCCGCATATAGGCACGCCGCTCAATTTCCTGCCCGACCGCTTCTTCGACCGCGCCGGGGAGCATTTGCTCTGCGCCACGCATGGCGCGCTGTTCCGCGTCGCGGACGGCTTCTGCGTTCAGGGTCCGTGCGCCGGGAAAAGTCTCAAGCCGGTGGCGATCCGCATCGTCGATGACGAGATCGTGCTGATCCATGCCGCTTGACGCGCCACGCGCCCGCGGGCCGGCTTCCAGTTCATCGAACCGAGCGCGATCGCGGAGCGAGGTGGAGACAGCGTCGTGAGGTTTGCTAGGGCGGCTCAAGGAGACGCGGCCAAGGCGACTGTCGTTGCCCCTGCCGTGCCGGCGATCTCGCGCACCAGCTTGCCCAGGATGGCGGCGCCGAAGGAGCTGAAATCGCTTGCGGCCAACGCGAATGCGCCGGGGCCGCCGATGACGTTGTCGCGGTAATAGGCGTCGAGATCGGGATACTCGGTGAGGATCGGCAGCCCGTTCAGGGTGATGCCGGCATCGACCGCCGCGTCGCGCGCCTCGGTTACCGAGCGGCCGTTGTTGTTGATGCCGTCGCCGGAGACGTCGATGACGCGGCGCATCGAGTCGACCTGCGCCTCCGCGAACAGCGCCGCCGCGTAATCGATCGCGCCGCTGATCGAGGTCCAATCGGAGAAGGCGCGCGATGCCTCGGCGAGGGCGCTGCCGAAGGATTCGGCGGAGGCGGCATCCTCGACGAGCGTCCAGCCGACCATCTGGCGCTGATGGCCCGCGCCCGACCATTCGACCAGCGTGACGGCGATGGCGTGGTTCTCGCCGGCGGCGATCGCTTCCATCACCTCGCGGCTGGCGAAAGCCTCGGCGTAGCCGCGGCGCTGCAGCTCGAAGCGCTCGTTGTTGACGCTGCCGGAGACATCGACCGCGAGAACGAGGGCGAGATCGACGGACTTTGCCGCGGCCGGCACGGCCGCTCCCAACCCGCCGGCAAGGACGACCGCAAGCACCCAACCCGTTCCGCGCATGATGATTCCTCCATGTCCATGGGGGATAACACCGGCAGCGGGCGGGAATTCATGCGGCGGCGCCGCGACTCCTCAAACGACGCGGAAGTTCTTGAACTGCCACGGATCGTCGGTGTCGAGATCTTCCGGGAACAGGTGCCCGCGGTCGCGCAACGGCGTCCAGTCGCTATAGGCGCCGACAATCTTGCCGAGATAGGGCCGCATGATTTTCATGCAGCGCTCGAAATCCATTTCGTCGGGCTCGACGATACCGGCGCGTGGGTTCTCGATGGCCCACACCACACCGGCGAGCACGGCCGCTGTGACCTGCAAGCTCGTTGCATTGTTGTAGGGGACGAGCCGCCGCGCCTCCTCGATCGACAGCTGCGAGCCGTACCAGTAGGCGCCCCGGATGTGGCCCATCAGCAGCACGCCGAGCTCGTCGATGCCGCGGCTGATCTCGTCGACCATCAGCCGCTTGCGCTCCTGCAGCGCCCAGTTCTTGCCGGCGAGCTCGTGGATCGACAGCACGGCGGCGTCGCAGGGATGATAGGCGTAGTGAACGGTGGGGCGGTAGCGCACCGTATCGCCGTCTCGCACGGTGAAATAGTCGGCGATCGAGATCGACTCGCCATGGGTGATGAGGAAGCCGAGGAACGGCCCTTCGAGCGGGGTCCAGGTGCGCACGCGCGTCGAGGCGCCCGGCCGGTTCAGATAGATCGCGCAGCCGGAGCCGAATTCGTGGCGCCCGCCATCGGCGGGAAAATGGCGCTCATGGCTGCCCCAGCCGAGCTCGGCGGGTTGCTCGCCCTCGCTGACGAAGCCGTCGATCGACCAGGTGTTGACGAATTCGCCGGGCCTCTTCGGCTGCGGCGAGACCTGGGTGTCGCGCTCGGCGATGTGGATCGAGCGAATGCCGAGCCGCTCGGCGAG
>DASWFH010000154.1:0-4044 GCA_036394355.1 Allostellaceae bacterium
ACGCGCTGCCGGGCGCGTTCGCTCTCCTGGCGTGCCCTGATGGGGGCAAGGACATGGCGCTCCAGCGGCTCGCGCGACGACGGATTCTGCCATAGCGCGTCGCACAGGGCCGCGAGCCGCGCCTTGTGGCGGTCTCGTCCCAGCACATAAGAAAAGCCGACTTCGCCGGACGGGATGCGCACGGCCGCGCGCGTCACCGTCGCCTCGCCGAGGTTGAAGGCCGCGCCATCGCCGCCCATGCGGCCCTGCAGCATCACGAGCCCGGTCTCGACCGGGCGCAACTCCTCATGAGCGATATCGTTGCCGAGGGCCGCCAGCCCGCACGCGATTTCGCTCGCGCGTGCATCGGCGAGCGTCGCCATGGCGGCGCGCCGGCCGCTGACTGCCGCGTTATCGGGACACCCAGGTTCATTTCCCATTGGCGAATTTTCATTCCCCATCGGCAGGATTCCGCTTGCCAAGTTGTCTAATATATTAGACAACTTGGCAATCGAGTCAACCGCAAATGTGCATTCGCCATGTTGAAGGCTTCGAGCGATCGCACCCTGAAGGGCGTTACCTTGTGGCGCCGGATCGCCGACGATGTCGAACAGGAGATCATCGCCGGCGTCTATACGGCCGGCGAGCGGCTGCCTGGCGAGGTGGAGATCGCGCACCGCTTCGACGTCAACCGTCACACCGTGCGCCGTGCGCTCGCCGAGCTTGCCCTGCGCGGCTTGGTGCGCGCAGAACGCGGCAGCGGCACCTTCGTCGCGCCGCGCCGCATTGCCTATCCGATCAGGAGGCGAACGCGATTCTCCGAAATCGTCGGCGGCGCCGGACGCGAGGTCGGTGGCCGGCTGATCGCCGATTGCGAAGAGCCGGCATCGGGCGTCGTCGCGGAGCGTCTGCGCATAGCCGTCGGCGAGCCGGTGGTCCGGCTCGAAATCCTGCGCAGCGCCGACGGATTACCGATTTGCTCCGGAACGACCTGGCTGCCGGCTAAACGCCTGCCCGGTCTCGCGCAGGTCTACCGGTCAACGCGCGGCATGACGGCGACGCTCGCCCATTTTGGCATCCGCGACTATCGGCGGCATTCCACGCGGATTTCCGCCACCTCCGCTGACGCCCTCGATGCGCAGCGGCTGCGCACGGTGCCAGGCCGTCCGCTGCTTCTGGTCGACAGTGTCGACGTGTTGCCGTCCGGGGAGCCCATTTTGACATCGCGCAGGCGGTTCGCGCCGGATCGCGTTGAATTGGTGGTGGAAAGCTGAAATGGCCGTGCAGGATTCATGATGGATATCCGGATTGAAGGCGGGCGCGTCCTCGTCGGGGACAGGTTCGAGGAAACAACCGTTTGCGTCGGCGATGGCGTGATCGACGCCGTCGGCGGTGAGCGCGGCGCGGCGGCGACAATCGACGCGCGCGGCCTCATGGTCCTGCCCGGCGTCGTCGACATTCACGGCGACGCGTTCGAACGCCAGTTGATGCCGCGTCCGGGCGTTCACTTCGCCATGGATATCGCGCTATTCGACACCGACCGGCAGGTGATCGCCAACGGTATAACCACGGTGTTTCACGGGGTCACCTGGTCGTGGGAGCCAGGGCTGCGCAGCGCCGGTAACGCGCGCGCGATCCTTGCCGCGATGGAGGAACTGCGGCCGCGATTGGGCGCCGACACCAAATTCCATCTGCGCCATGAGACCTTCAATCTCGACGCGGAGGGCGAAATCATCGACTGGATCGGCTCCCGACGCATCGGCGTACTGGCGTTTAACAATCACATGCCCGCCATGAAAGACAATGCGCCGGTCCGGCCCGCCAAGATCGCCGAGATGGCCCAGCGATCGGGCATCTCGCACGACGCATTCCAGGAATTGGTCTTGCGCATCGCCCGACGGGCTGACGAGGTGCCCGGCTCGATCGCCCGGCTTTCAGCGGCGGCGAATACGAACGGCGTTCCGCTGTTGTCTCATGACGACATCAGCCCGGAGCAGCGCCGTTGGTATCGCTCCGTTGGCTGCCGGCTCGCAGAATTTCCCACCACCATCGAGACCGCACAAGAGGCGGCTAGCGCCGGCGACCACATCGTGCTTGGCGCTCCCAATGTGGTCCGCGGCGGCAGTCATATCGGCTGGATCAACGCCAAAGACATGATCGCGCGCGGCCTGTGTTCGATTCTCGCGTCGGACTATTATTACCCGGCGCCGCTGCTTGCAGCCTTCCGCCTCGCTGCGGACGGCGTGACGACGATCGAAAAGGCATGGGCGCTGGTGTCGGAAATCCCGGCCGCCGCGGTGGGCCTCACCGATCGCGGCGTCATTGCGGCGAGACGGCGCGCCGATTTGATCCTCGTCGAGGCGACCCGCGGAAGACCCCATGTGGTTGCCACGATCGTGGCGGGACGCCTCGTTTATCTCACCGAGGCGGGGCGCCTTCCAGCGCGGACGTTGACGGCGGCAAACTCAGTCGGGGCCGATCATGATGACTGGTCCGCGCTACGCCATTTACTTCGTCCCGGCCGCTGACACGGCGTTGTATCGCTTTGGCGCTGCTGCGCTCGGCTACGACTGTTTCACCGGCGCCGATATCGCGACACTCGACGCACTGCCGGTCGATGCCGGCGCGTGGCGCGAGTTGACGCGAGAGCCGCGCCGCTACGGCTTCCACGCCACCTTGAAAGCACCGTTTCACCTCGCCGCCGGCCGAACTGAAGCCGAGCTGATCGGCGTATTTGTCGAATTCTCAGCGACGATCGACAGCACTCCGGCCATCGAACCGGCGGTCTGTCTGTTGCAGCATTTCGCGGCGATCGTACCTGCGACCGTCGGTGCCGGGCTTGATCGGCTGGCGGCGTCTTGCGTGAAGCATTTCGATGGTTTCCGGGCGCCGCTCACCAGCGCCGACCCCAGCCGGCGCCTGGCGGCTCATCTTACGGCGCGGCAAATCGGGCACGTCGAGCGTTGGGGATACCCATACGTCTTCGAGGATTTCCGATTCCACATGACGCTCACCGGCGCACTTTCTGCGGACCGCCAGGAGCCAATGCTCGCATATCTGCAGGACGGTTTGGCGTGCAGTCACGGCGACCGCCCAATTGCGATCGATCGGCTCGCCCTGTTGCGCCAGGATGACCCCGCCGCGCGGTTTGTTGTGTTGGCTCACAGCGCGATTTCTTAGTCCCACGCAAGGATGATGTAGGGGCGACCCTGTGGTCGCCCTGTTCCCCGCGGCCGGTTTGAGATTGGCCACGATCGCGCGCCGTTGATACCGTCGCCGGCGCCCTCACCCACAAAGCGGGCGACCACAAGGGTCGCCCCTACAGCGCATTCATCGCGCTGTCACACGCGCCTGTTAGCCGAACTGCATGTGCGACGGGGCAGCCGGAATGTCGGAAGCCGTGGTCGAGGTTCGGCGGGTTTCAAAGTCTTTTGACTGGCGCCGCCCGGTCCTGCGCGATGTCTCTTTCTCATTGAGACGCGGCGAAATGGTCGCACTGATCGGCGCCTCAGGCAGCGGCAAGTCCACCTTGGTCCGCGCCATCGCCGGTCTTGTGCCGATCGACAAATCCGCGACGGGCGACGATTTGGGCGCCGCAACCGGCGAGATCGTCCTGTTCGGGGAGCCGATGCAACGGCGCGGTCGCATCACGCGCGCCGCAAAACGTCTGCGCGTGCGCATCGGCGTCGTGTTTCAGCAATTCAATCTGGTGCCTCGGCTTTCGGTCCTTACCAATGTCTGCCTCGGCCTACTCGGGCAAATGTCGTTTTTTCACGGTAGCATCGGCCGATTTACCGCGGTGGACAAGCGCCGCGCCATGCAGGCGCTCGTTCGCGTCGGGATTGCGGATCAGGCGCTCAAGCGAGGCGCCGAGCTGTCAGGCGGACAGCAGCAGCGCGCCGCTATCGCCCGCACGCTGGTGCAGCGCGCCGAGCTACTGATCGCCGATGAGCCCATCGCCTCGCTCGATCCGAGTGCGGCGCGGCGCGTCATGGATATCCTTGCCGACCTCAATCGCTGCGACCGCATCACCGTGCTGGTGTCATTGCATCAGGTCGAATATGC
>DASWFH010000155.1:0-3394 GCA_036394355.1 Allostellaceae bacterium
CTAGACGCGCACGCCGCCCTCGGCGAGCAGCGGCTCGATCAGCGACGGGTCGTCGTTCTTGACGCTGTTGACGCGCGGCGCCACCGGATAGACGCGCATGCGCTCGGCCGGGTAGGGGCGCAGCAGCGCCGCGAGCGCGGCCGCATCGGCGGGCACCTCGCCCAGCCATTGCGGCCACGCGTCGCGCGGCAGGATCACGGGCATGCGGTCGTGGATCGGCGCCAAGAGCGCGTTGGGCTCGCCGGTGACGATGCTGCAGCTGCGCACCCATTGCGCGTCCGCACCGGCGGAAGAGTCGCGCCAGTTCTCCCACAACCCGGCGAAGGCGAAGAGCGGCTCATCGGCGGGCAGCACGGCATAGGGCGTGCGCATCTTGCCGTCCTTCTGCCATTCGTAGAAGCCGCTGGCGGGGATGAGGCAGCGGCGGCGCTCGAAGGCGTCGCGGAACGCCGGCGTCGTCGCCAGCGTCGCCGCGCGCGCGTTGATGAGCCGCGCGCCGATCGACAGATCCTTGGCCCAATGGGGCACCAGCCCCCAGCGCAGCGCGTCGAGGCTGCGCGCGCCGGTCTTGGGATTGACGCGCACCGCGAGCACCGGGTCGGTCGGCGCGATGTTGAAGCGCGCCGGGTAGTTGGGCGCGACGTTCCGGGTGGCGAAGAGCCGTGCGATCTCCGCCGGCGCGAGCTTGTTGAGGAAACGGCCGCACATGGCGGGGCACATGTCGGGTGCCGCGGCCGCGCGGTCAAGCGGCGCGGCGCGCGGCTATCAACTTGGCCGCGTAGGCAAGCCGACATACTGCCGCGTTACATGGATTTACATCGGCCGCCGGCGGTGTGCGTAGTAGAGGCGGGCAGGTGCCCCTGTGCCCGGACGCGGGCACTGTCAGCAGAGATAAGGGAGGCACTGATGCGTGGACAACGTATATTCACGTGCCTGTCGCTGGGCGCGTCGATGATCGCGCTCGCCGGCGTGGCCAAGGCCGAGCAGCAGGCCATGCAGTCGGACGATCAGCTGATGCAGGCGCTCAGCACGGCCGCGCCGAAGCAGGTGCTCGAGCACGCGACGATCCTGAACATGGATCACGACAGCAAGATGCGCACCGTGCGCCAGGGCGACAACGGCTGGACCTGCATGGACCCGGGCGGCGCGCCGATGTGCGCCGACAAGGCGGCGATGGAATGGGCGCAGGCCTGGCAATCGCACGGGCCGGCGCCGCAGAAGCTCGGCTTCATCTACATGCTCAACGGCGACACCGGCGCGAGCAACACAGATCCTTACGCCACGAAGGAAACCGCCGACAACAATTGGATCAGGACCGGCGCGCATGTGATGATCGTCGGCGCTCAGGCCAAGCCGATGACGGACGGCTACCCGCGCGAGGCGAAGGCCGATCCCAACACGCCCTATGTCATGTGGCCGGGAACGCCTTACGAGCACCTGATGCTGCCGGTCGCCGTCGAGGGCAGCACGCCGACGGTCGGCTCGAGCGCGCCGCCGACGACAAAGTAGCGCGCAGGTCGGGAGGCGCCGTCGGGCGGACCGCATTCGCCCGGCGGCGGCTTTCTCGTCCGACTTAAATCGCGAGGGTGAGCGGCAGGCCGATGAGGCCGAGGGCGATCATGATCGCGGCGATGCGCTCCTGCATCGTCCAGCGCCGCCAATCTCTGAGAAAATCCTGCATCGCGAAACATCCACCAGTACGGACGGCGCTTGGCCGTCACGGTTACAACTCGTCGATGCCTGCGATTATTCCCGGGCGCGGGTTAACAGCCTCGTTACCGCTCGGCGATGCCAAGATCGATCGTTGCGCGTCACACGGTGCCGGCGGCGAAGCGCAGCGGCCACAGCGCCGCCTCAAGCGCGCCGGCCAGCGCGGCGCCGAGATCCTCGATGAGTTCCTCGATCTGGCCCGCGGCGTCGCGCGTGGGAAGCGCGATCTGCGCCACGCCGCGCAGGGCGTCGACTTCGCCGCCGAGCGAGCGGGCGATGTGCGGGATCGAGGTCTCGCCGGGCGCGTAGTCGAGGACGGCACGCACCGCGCCGCTGTTCGCGGCCGACGCGGCCGCGCGCCGCACCAGCTCGCGGCCGACGCCGTGATGCTGCCAGCGCGAATCCACGGACACGGCGATCTCCGCGCTGTCCGCGGCGACGCGCACGCATTCGGCGATGCCGACGAGGCGGTCGAGATCGAACGCGCCGATGACCGCGCGCTCGCTCCAATTGAAGCTGCGGCAATAGGCCCGGACGGCGTCGTCGCCCAACGGCGAATGGAAGCGGCGTCGCCGGTCTTCGGGTGAAAGAGCGAGGAAATGCGCCTCGATCCTCGGCGCATCCGCGCGCAACAGCTTGCGGTAGTAGATCATGCGGCGAATATGGGCTGTCGCCCGCTAACGCCGGGTTAGCGGCGGCGCGGCAAAACAGCACGCATTGGCGATTATTGCGCTCCGCCCCCGCGGCGCGAACGAAAACGGCATTCACGCTATTTCGACGCACGAAGCCCCGACGCGACGGCTACCGGCGGTTCAGGCCGCCGGGCGCTCGAGGCCGTCGGCGGGCGTGGCGGAGATGGTGGTGCGCACCATCACGCGCGGCTCGCTCAAGGGCCACGGGCGGCCGCGATGCATGGTGGCACGGTTGTCCCACATCACCACGTCGCCGGCGCGCCAGCGGTGGAGATAGGTGAACTCGCGCCGCGTCGCCTCGGCGATGAGCTCGGCGAGCAGCGCCTTGCCTTCGTTGTCGCCCATGCCGTCGACGGCATAGGCGTGCGACGCGATATAGAGCGCACGCCGCTCATTGGCCGGATTGCGCCAGGTCATGCGCCACTTGACCGGCGGCAGCACCGCGCGCTCTTCCGGCGTCATCAGCGCGGGATCGATCTGGTCGCGCGAATTGGCGTAGGAGTGCGTGACGATGCGGTCGCGCAAGCTGGCCTGCCGCGACGCGGGCAGCCGCTCCCAGGCGAGCCGCGTGGAGGTGAACTCGGTCTCGCCGCCGTCGCTCGGCAGCGTGCGCGCCGACAGCACCGAGGCGAGCGCCGGAATCTGCTTGAAGCTGCTGTCGGTGTGCCAGAGCTGGTTGGCGCGGGCGCGCAGCACCTGGCGATGGCTCGCCGGCGCGACCGTGCCGTCGTCGCGCAGATTGTTGAGCCGGCTGTAGAAGGTGCCATGGCCGACCGAGCCCACCTTGACGATCTCGAGCGGGCCGAAGGCGCGCGAATACGCCGCCTGCAGATCGTCCGTCACCGCCTGGTCGCGGAACAGCAGCAGCGAATGCGCCTCGAAGGCGGCGCGCACCTCGCCATAGGCGGCGGCGCTGCTGGCGACGTCGACGAGCCCCACCCCGCGGAGCTCCGCGGCGAAGCCCGGACCAAGCGGAACCACCTCCATCGCAT